>SLOR01000161.1 GCA_007132395.1 Bacteroidales bacterium | reverse complement strand
CCAAGGCGCTGCACCCGATGCAGTAAGGTAAAACGATGATGTTGTTGCAGCGCAATGCATGCAGGTGGTTATTAGCAAATGGTTAAAGGATATTGGCTCGCAAAGGCGCAGAGGCGCAGTTAGGAAAATCGCTGTGCGATTTTTGATGAGACACTACAATTATTCTCCAGCCTCAAAACCAAAACCATCCTCACCGCCTCACCGCCTCTGCGGTAAATTCCGGTCTCCTCTTTATAAACCTTTCAACTTTTCACTAAATCAACCCTTCAACCCTTCCAGATTTTTTACGTAGATTTGATATATAACAACCATACCCCGGCTTTTACAACATGAAAACATCCAGACGAACATCTTTAAAGCTTACGGCATGCCTATGGGCAAGCCTGCTTACACTGGCATTATCTGATTCGGCCACTGCCCAGAATTTCAAAGGCGGACTCAGGGCCGGCATGGTGGCATCGGAGGTGTCGGGCGATAACCTCGCCGGGCCCAACAAACTGGGTTTTTATGCTGCCACCTTTGCCAAAGCGCCCTTGTCGGAGGTGCTGGCCATGAAGCTGGAGATTATGTACATAGAAAAAGGGAGCCGTTCGGTGCCCGCCGAGCGCAATAACTTTTACGAATATCGCTTTGCCCTGCAATATGTGGAAGTGCCGGTATTACTGCTTTACGATGTGTCGGCCATCTCCCGCTCTCCCGTACTGGAGGAGTTGGTACTGCACGGCGGATTATCAGGTTCGGTGCTGGTGGGCTGGCGGGAAGAAGAGTTTGGGGCACAGCTCCCACGCGACCCCCGCCGCGATTTTAACCCGGCCGAACTGAATATCCTGCTGGGGTTTTCCTACCCCCTGTTTTCTAATGTAAATTTCAATTTTGGATTTTCCAATTCCCTCACCCCCATCCGCCCTCATGCCGGTGGCGGCACCACCTGGTACAACCGCGGGCAGTACAATACCCTGTGGACCTTTGGGGTGGAGGTGATAATATGGTAGGAAGAATTGTAGGGGTTGATGGGTTGAATTGTTGATGGGCTGACGGGCTTACAAGGATCTTCCAACTTCCGGAGGAACTGGAAGCATCCTGGGATTTAGCTCGAAGCGTTTTAAATGCTCGAAGCTCGGGACCGGAAGTTGAGGCGCAATCTGAACCGAGTCAAAGGCGAGCTCAGCGTAAACCGGAAGAGGGTTTTATCGCGGAAGCAGGAAGGCTCAGAGAAAAGGGAAAGCCCGATCGATGAGCAGTTTGACGGGTGGTGCCTCGACAGGTGCTGTTGGGGCAAAATCCTACAACAAATTTTTTGGCTCGCAATGGCGCAAAGGCGCAGTTGAAAAATCGCTACGCGATTTTGGGATAGAGATTCTCACCTCAGAGGCATGGCACGAGAGCACGGTTCCTCGTTAATAACTAACAACGAATAACGGCCTCTCCGCCTCCGCGGTAAATTCCCGTCTCCGGTCTCCTTTTCTCCCTTTCTCTTTTTCTCCTTTTCTCCTTTTCTCCCTTCAAAAAGCAACCCCCACAAGTTTTCTACGTAGACCCCTATAGGAATAAATACGGATACAAAACCCGTAGATATCAACGGTTAAAAACTACAGCATCCACTTATGCTGCGGTTCAATGGATTTCATTATTTTTGCCTTGTTTTGTATGTACGATGTACGATTTGATGAACCGAACCAGAACACAATTTTTTTATGACATCTTTTTTTTCCCTTATATCCCGCTTTTTCACCTCTGTGCGCAACCTGTTTTTCCTTGCTCTGTTCCTTATGAGTGCCAACTACCATCAGGCTTTGGAAAAATTTGATCTGGACCGCCTGGCCGAAGCCGACCTTACCTTTTTGTATGAGCCGGTGGTGTCATTTCATCCGGAATATGCTGAATATATTGAAAAGGAGATTGACGCCCTGCTGCAACGTCGCCGCTTCAACGGCAGTGTGATGGTGGCACACCAGGGCAAAGCAGTGTACAACAAATCTTTGGGTACTGCCAACTTCCCCCGCCGCATCGAATTTGCCGAAAGCGACAACGTGTTTCAGCTGGCATCGGTGGGTAAGCAGTTTACGGCCATGGCGGTGTTGCTGCTTCAAGAGAGAGGCATGGTGCAACTTGACGACCCGGTACATTTACATATAGAAGGATTTCCCTACGAAGATATTACCATCCGCATGATGCTCAACCATACATCAGGCCTGCAAAACTACATGTACCTGATGGATCGTTTCTGGGCGCACGACCACCTGCCCGTGCATGCCGATATGCTGGAGATGATGGTAAGCCGCAACCTGCCCCTGAACTTTACGCCAGGTCGTCGTTTCAGCTATTCCAACACGGGGTATGCTTTCCTGGCCATGCTGGTGCATGAGGTTTCCGGCGAACCTTTCCATGAGTTTGTAAACAATCATATCTTCATCCCCCTGGGCATGAACAACTCTTTTGTATTTCACCCCGATTTGCCCATAGACCAGATGCTGGCCAATGGAGTAGCCGCAGGACATGACCGCCGCGGCCGAAGCCTGAGAGCCATTCCTGTTGACCATATCGACGGCATAACAGGCGACAAAGGAATTTTTTCCACTACCGAAGATTTGCTCAAATGGGACAACGCCATTGAAATGAACCTGCTTATCAGCGAAGAAACCAAAGCTATGGCCTTCGACAGGGGACGACTGAGAAGCGGGTATGCCATCAATTATGGTTTTGGATACCGCCTCAGAAGACAAGGGGAAGACAATATCGTTTATCATAACGGCTGGTGGAGAGGGTTCCGCACTACTTATGTACGACTACCCGGCAACACCCTCATTGTTATCCTCAACAACACCAACGCCTCCATCAACAGTCTGGACCGGCAGATTATGAATCTCATCAACGCCAGCCCCTATCCTGTTACAAAAGAGGAAGAAGAATTACTGGCTATGGAAAGTCTTCAGTTTCCACTGCCTGGCAAGCCTGCATGATATTCCCGCATCACATTTTTCATCACCGGAAGGTAGAAGGCATAGAAATATGCGCTTTTATCGGTAAGGTCGGTAAGGTCTGAGAAGAACAGTTCGGCATAGCGTGAACCCTTGGCGCGCACAAAGCGCCGCTTCAGTGGGCTGTGGGCAAAATCTCCGGCAAAATAGTAAAACAGGCCGGGGTCGCTGCGACGTATAAGGGCCGGAAATCGGTGCGGTATGCCATGGCGGCTGAGCAGCATTTTTCCTTCCGGCGTAAGGTCGGGCTCAAGCCACGACAAAACTTCCTCCTCTCCCCCATCAGGCATAATAATATCAAACCATCCCGGGTAGGGAATGGATCTGCTCATGCCATATTCATTACGTATATCCCTGGAGGAATGAATGTGGGGATTGGCTTTGTTGAGATGCTTACCATGTTGTAATACTACCAAGGTGCCGTCTTCATGCACAAATATCATCCCGCTGCCCTCAGGGTTCCAGCGTTCATCATACTGGCTTTCATACAGTACGGGCACCCAGGGAGGCACACTTCTCTCTATTTCGGGGTTGAAGGTATGGAAAAACTTCCCGGTCCATTTTTGCCATTGCATGCCGAAAATTTCTTCGGCCTGCGCACGAATAGCTTCAGAAGTGGGGGGTGACAGAAAAATAAATTCGGCTACCACCAGCTTATCCTGTTGCAGCATATGCTCCAGAAACCAGACATCTTCCTGTTCCAGGCCGCCATAAATCTGATGAGCAGGCAGAGTGGACGGAATTATCTCAGGCCACACATCTGAATGTACCCCATAGCTATCAGCATAATAAGCCATATGATAGCCTTTGGCCAGCTCCTCCAGTTCTTCAGGGCTTTTCCCCGACAAATCATCTGTTTCGTAACGGGCATCATCGCCAGGGAAAAAGCCCAGGTAGTCCTTACGTGCATCGTAATACCCCTGCCCGTCCTCCTTTACGAATTTGTAGTGGGTCAGCACCCAGTTGATGGCCCTGTTTTTTTGCCTTTCGTCGGAGAAGCTGCTTTTGTCCATGATAAAAACCGCCATGGGCCTTTGTGGCGAAAGCACCCACGAAATCCACAGCACCATGGGTATTACCACGAAAACAATAAATAAAAAAATGAGGGCTTTATATCTTTTTTTCATACCAGTACTATGCTAAATAAATAGGGATATAAAGATAAAATGAATATCCGCAATATTGAGAACAAAAATTATATCAGGGCGAGGCTCAAGTTTTAAACGAAACATTGTCGGGTGAGAAACAGAAACAACCAATAATACATATTG
>SLOR01000386.1 GCA_007132395.1 Bacteroidales bacterium | reverse complement strand
CCAACCTCATTACCAATACGGCAGCCACAGAAATTTTTGATTTTACCGACAAGCACCTCTCCCTGATGCTTATTCGTTTGAGCGAGGAAGCACAGGTACTGGGTAAAAGCCTCAACCAGATAGCCCGCGAAAATGAAGGGCTCGATTTCAGAGCAGTGGCCCTGCACCGCAAATCAAAAACCATTATACCCCGGGGAGAAGATGTTTTTCAGAAAAATGACCTTGCCTACGTGGTGTCCAAACCTGAAGGCATCGAGCATTTGTTGAAGCTGGGAGGCACAAAGAACTTCACCATCAATAATATTATGATTGTGGGTGGTGGTACCGTGGGTGCCCTTACCGCCAAAAACCTGGAAAAGGATTATAAGGTTAAACTCTTTGAACTTAACCAGGAGCGCTCCTCCATACTTGCAGACGACCTTCGCCATACCATGATTATCAATGGCGATGCCCACGACGTAGCCTTGCTGGAGAAAGAAAACATACAATCTATGGATGCGGTAATTGCCGTAACCAATAACTCTGAGACCAACATCCTCACCTGCCTGCTGGCAAAAAAGTACGGGGTGCGCAAAACCATTGCCCTGGTAGAAAATATCAATTTCATTGAAATATCGCAGAACATTGGCATTGATACCATCATCAATAAAAAGCTGGCAACTGCCAGCTATATTATCCGCTTTACCATGAAGGCAGAGGTAGTATCCACCAAATGCCTCAACGGTATTGACGCCGAGATTTTTGAATTCAAAGCCAAGGCCAATTCTCCCATTACCCAGCAACCCCTTAACAAGCTTAAATTTCCCCAGGCAGCTATTATCGGCGGGGTTATAAGGGAGAATACCGGAATTATTGCCACCGGCGACTTGCAGGTGCAGGCCGGCGACCATGTGGTGGTTTTCACCCTTCCGGAAGCCTTTGACGCAGTAGACAGAATGTTCAGGACCAGATAGCAGCAAACCCCTATGGCAAACCGTCCCGACATAAACTATCGCCTGATAATTAAATTCATAGGTATACTGCTCATGCTGCTCTCGGGCTTTATGGCCATGAGTGCATTATGGGAGATAGTTTACAGGGAAGACACCACCCTACCCATCCTCATCAGTGCTTTTATCACTTTTGGCACAGGACTTTTCCTGCAGCAGATTACCCGTAAGCACGAGCACAAAAACATCGGAAAGAAGGAAGGATACATTATTGTAACTTTCACCTGGATAAGCATTACGCTTTTCGGCACCCTGCCCTTTTACCTCTCGGGGCATATCCCTTCATACACCAATGCCTTTTTTGAAACCATGTCGGGCTTTACTACTACGGGTGCAACTATTCTTACAGATATAGAAGCCATGCCCAAGAGCCTTCTTTTCTGGCGCAGCATGACCCACTGGCTGGGCGGTATGGGAATTATTGTGCTTACCCTGGCCATATTGCCGGTACTGGGCGTGGGAGGCATGCAGCTTTTCGTGGCCGAAGCCCCAGGCACTACTCCTGCCAGGTTGCATCCGCGCATTACCGAAACAGCAAAAAGACTCTGGTATATTTACATGGGGCTAACTCTCGTGTTATGTACATTGCTGATGGCGGGCAATATGAACTTCTTTGAAGCCATCAACCATTCTCTGAGCACCCTGGCCACAGGAGGTTTTTCGCCCAAGAATGACAGCCTTTCTTCCTATTCTCCCTTCATACAATATGTTATCATACTTTTTATGATAATTGCCGGAACAAATTTCACCCTTCATTATTTTGCTTTAAAGGGAAACTTTCACAAACTCACCAACAACGAAGAGTTCCGGTTTTACCTTTTGATTATCGGGGGTTTTACAATATTTTTCACAGCAACGATATACGGCTTTCACCTGGGTAATGTGGAAGAATCGTTCCGGCAGGCCCTGTTCCAGGTAGTGGCTATTATAACCACCACCGGTTTTGCAACCACCGACTACACCCAGTGGCGAGAGTTCATGTGGTTTGTGTTGTTTCTGCTCATGTTTACAGGAGGATGTATTGGCTCTACCTCAGGTGGGGTGAAAATGGTGCGGCATCTGCTGCTGATAAAAAACACCCACCAGGAATTTAAAAGACTTATTCACCCCATGGCCGTGTTGCCTACTCGTCTGGATGGCAAAACCATCCCTTCGGAAATCATTTACAACTTCCTGGCCTTTTTTCTGCTTTACGTATCTATATTCATGGCCGGGGCGGCGGTGATGTCTACTATGGGGCTTAGCTTCAAGCTTTCGCTGGCTTCTGTTGCCTCCACTTTAGGTAATGTGGGACCAGCCTTGGGAACTCTTGGCCCCATGGACAGCTATGTACATATCCCCACCCCGGGCAAGTGGATGTTGAGTTTTTTCATGCTGCTGGGACGCCTTGAGCTTTTCACCGTTTTGATATTGCTTACGCCTGCTTTTTGGAAAAAATAAACTATGTTTGTTTTTCCAAAAACCTCTTTCGCAATTGTTATGCGTCCACCATTTTTCTGATTTATTACCATGCTCAGTATCTGTATTCCCGTTTATAATTTTGATGTAAGAGCGCTGGTAAATGATTTACACCGGCAGGCTGAAAAAGTATTAGCCGATTTCGAAATCCTGCTTATGGACGATGCTTCCCGGGAAAACTACCGGATATTAAACCGGGAATGCAAACAGCTGGATAATGTTGTATGGATAGAGCTGGAAGAGAATGTGGGAAGAAGCCGTATCCGTAACCTGCTGGCTGGCAAGGCCCGCTTCTCGCAGTTGATTTTTATGGATTGTGACTCTGCATGCCCCGATGACCATTACATTGACCGCTACACCCCGCACCTCGATCAGGAGGGAGTGGTATATGGCGGTCGCACATACCGTGAAGTGACGCCCAGGGACAGCACCCTGCTGCACTGGACTTTTGGCAGGGAAAGAGAAGCCAAGCCAGCATCTGTAAGGAGTAAAAAACCCAATGCGTCATTTATGACCAACAACTTTATGATTGCAAAGGCCGTTTTTCAGAAAGTTGAATTCAATGAAGAGATACACACCTACGGGCATGAGGATACTTTGTTTGGATTTGAACTTTTCAAAAAGGGAATTACCATTCAACATACCGACAATCCCCTGGTGCATCTCGATTTGCAGATAACAGAAGATTTTATAACCAAAACCGAAACGGCCATTGATAACCTTGTGAAAATCTACCGCATCAGTGGCAGCAACCCCGATCTGAGAAAATCCGTCAGGCTTCTCCAAAGCTGGCACCGGCTGCGTATAATGAGATTAGACCGACTTTTCTGTATTTTGTTTCAGCATCAGCGCAAACGAATTATTCGCAACCTGCACAGCAATAATCCATCACTCTTCATGTTGGATATGTTCAAACTGGGCAGCCTGTGTACAATTACAAAACAGGATAAAGCAATCAATTCATATCCTGACTGAGCAGTTTTTCCAGGTAATGTTCCCCAATGCCGTAAAAACTTTTTACACGGGCAATGGTGTCAAGAATTTTCTTGTCAGGTGCTTTAGCTTCTTTGGTTTTGCGTCCCACAATCATCACATTCTTTGGGGTATGCTCGGTGGAGATAAATTCAAAAACCCGGGTTTTATAACCCCATGCCTCCATGAGCAAAGCCCTGATGCCATCGGTAATGATTTCTGCCTGCCGTTCTTCCAGGATGCCATGCTTAAGCACAGATGACAGCTCGCTGGTTACAGCAAATTCTTTCCTTATTTGCTTGTGGCAACAGGGGGCACACACAATAAGCGAAGATTGCGCCTTTATACCCCTGAAGATGGCATCATCGCTGGCCGTATCGCAGGCATGCAGTGCTATGAGGATGTCAGGATTTTCCAATGAAGTATCCTCAATGGTTCCTCTCACAAATTGTAATCCGTTAAAATTCGCTTTGGCGGCAATCAGGTTGCAGGTGTTTACCAGGTCTTCGCGAAACTCCACCCCGGTCATGGTAATCTCCCCTTTGTAATTTTTATGCAGATAATCGTACAGGGCAAAGGTGAGGTAGCCTTTTCCCGAGCCCATATCTGCCAGGGTAAGTTTGTCTTTTGGGGGCAACTGCCTGATTTCGGGTTCCAGCAATTCCACATAACGATTAATTTGCAGGTATTTATCTTTCATCTCATGGCGCACCTCCCCTTCTGCATTGGTAATTCCCAGTTCTTTCAGGTAAATATTATCGTGGGTTTCAATAAGACGTTGCTTTTGCCGGTCATGATTCAGGGATACGGGCGCAAGTTCTGCAAGGGGTTG
>SLOR01000250.1 GCA_007132395.1 Bacteroidales bacterium | reverse complement strand
TCGTTTTTCTTCATACCAACGACCACCATTTCGATATCAATATGATGGAGGAGCTGGAAGAAAAGATTACTGAAATCCGCAACAAATACGCTGATGTGTTCCTTTTTGATGCGGGAGATGTTTTTGTGAGACATCCCCACCGCTGGGTAGTGAACGACACCCTGTTTAAAGATGTGGAATGGTATGGGCAGCGGTCAATGGAAATGATTGAAAGTATGAATGCGCTGGACTATTATGCTATGACTCTGGGTAATCACGAACTGGATTACGTGGAGCATTTTACCGGTCAGGCGCTGGAGGCAGCAGACTTTCCCATTTTATCCGCTAATATGGAAATTACCACCGATGCTTTGCCCTCACCCAAAAGCCATATCCGTTTCAGCACACATACCGGACGCAGCATCAATGTGCTGGGTTTATCGGTAGCCAGTGGCAACAAACCCGGAATCCGTCAAAAGGATATTTTTGAAACCGCCGGCGAATTTATGTACCTGCGTGAGGAGGCTGAAGTTTTTGTTGCCCTAACCCATATCGGGCTACAGAATGACGTACGCTTGGCAGAGGAATTCCCCCTGCTGGATATCATTATCGGCGGGCATTCGCACCATCTCATTGAGGAAGCAGTTTTGGTTAATGACGTTCTGGTAGCCCAGGCCGGGGGCAACCGACACGAAGTATCCGACCAGCATCCCGTAAACCTGGGAAAAGTAATTGTAACACTGGAAAACGGCCGCATTACCCATAAAAGCGGATATGTAATTTTTGTAGGGGAGTAAGTTAGTCCTGTATAACTTTATTTGAACACTGGACTCCCCGCTGAAAAGAGGCTGTCTGAAAAACAAAAATCATTTTCTGTAGTTATAGCATTGCAAAAGCATAATGATAAACCTGTTTGCCTGAACAAAAAAACAAAGAGTTGATTCTTTAAGCAGGCAATATCTATTGCCTTTTGTATGTCAGGCATCTCATCAACCTAAATCGAATATCGCGGAATGAATATATCTACCCCAATGAGGATTTTTCCATCAATCCTTTTATGGCTTATATCCCTTTGCATTTCCGGACAAACAGTAGTCATATCCATCGAAGACTCCCAAAACCAACCCTTGCCGGGAGCCACGGTGCAGTTAATGCTCTTGCCCGATTCGGTGAAAGTTTCAGCTATAACCACCCTGAGCGGAGAAGCAATTTTTCCTTCTGTAAAACATGGCATCTATCTGTTGCAGGTGCGTTACATGGGGTATCAGCCGTTGGAACAAAACATTCGCATTCAAAATGAAAAGGAACGTTTTGCTTTTAAGCTTACCGATGATGCCATTGCACTGGGCGAGGTAACCGTTACTGCCCGTCGGCCCCTGATACGACAGGATGGCGACCGCATGATTGTGGACCCTGAGCCCCTGGCGGGTATCAGCACCAATACCCTGGAAATTCTGGAAGCTACCCCCGGACTTTTTGTCGACCCCGATGGCGGCATTTTTATCAGCAGTATGAGCCCGGCAACGGTGCTTATCAATGGGCGTGAACAAAAAATGAGCAGCCAGGATATTAACACCCTTTTGCGGAGCCTCCCCCCCGGGAGTGTGCAACACATAGAGGTTATCCGCAATCCTTCAGCCAGGTATGCTGCTTCGGGTTCAGGTGGCATTATCAACATTGTATTGAAAAGGGGAATGAAGATCGGACGTTTTGGCTCGGTAACCACGGGTATGAATCAGGGGCGTCATGGGAACCGGTTCATGGGTGTAAGCTTCAACAACGGGGGTGAGAAAATTGCTTCTTATATCAACCTGAGCTACAACCGCAACGATATGCTGGAAGAGTTGCAAACCACGCGTGTACTTGACACGCAATCGATACTGATGCAATCCGCAGATACCCGCAGGCAATCGCACCAGGCTTATCTGGGCCTGGGGGCCAGTTACGATTTTCATGAAAATCTGATGCTGGCCTGGGATGGAAGAATCAATGGCAGTCTGCCGCAATCTGTCAGCAACAATATCAACCGGATAATTAATACAGAAGACGAACTCCTGTCGTTGTCGGGCAACCTGCTGGAAAACCAATCAGACTTCCTGAACCTGCAGCAGGACATAACCCTTTTGTTAAGGCTCGACACCCTGGGATCAGAATGGGATACCCGTTTCAGCTACAGCTATAATTACAACGATCAACAACAAAACTACCATAACGAATGGACTTTCCCTCAGATGGCCGATTTTTGGGGAAACGGCAATAATGAGCAACAAAGGCATTTCGTTCAATCGCAGTCGGACCTCACCTTGCGGCTTGCAAGGGGCTTGAGCCTCGAAACAGGGGTGTTAGGCTCATGGCAGGAGTATGACAGCGATGCGGCATTCTATCTGCAGCAGGGCGAGGATATGACCCCCGATGCACAACGCACCCAGGCATTTACCTTCCGTGAAAATATTCTCTCGGGCTACGTGCAGGCATCGCAAAACCTACCCTGGAAACTTTTGTTGAAGGCAGGAATAAGGCTCGAACATACTTCCATGGAAGGCCTTCAGACCTTGCCTGCCGACACCAGCTTCGTGGTGCGACGTAGTGATTGGTTTCCTTACGTTTATCTGAGCAGGCCCCTTTTCGCCGTGGCAGGCTATGAATTCCGCAGCTATCTCATTTACCGCAAAAGCATTACACGACCGGCCTATCAAAATCTTAATCCCCACCTACAGTACATTGACCAGTTCTTGTACGAAACGGGCAACCCATCCCTAACCCCACAGTTCACGGAAAATACAGAAGCCAACATCAGCATGGATGATATGCCGATATTTGCAGTTGGGCACAGCCGTACCCGCGATATCTTTTCCAGTGTGGTATACCGTGATGCAAACCATGAGGATGTATTGTTGCGCACCTGGGACAACCTGGGTCAAAACCGCGAAACCTATTTCAGGGCCATTGCCGGCATACCTCCTGTAAACCGGTATTTTTTCGTGGCAGGGGCTCAGTATAACCTCAACAAATATGAAGGCTTTTATGAAAGTGAGCCCTTCAGCTTCCGTAGAGGCAGCTGGCGCTTTTTTACCTTCCATGCCTTTCGTATTTCGCCTGACACGCGACTGAGCCTCAGTGGCTTTTTAATGACCCGCGGACAAATGAACTTTTATGAACTGGATACTTTCGGACAACTCAATATATCACTCAATCAAACCTTTTTCAACAAAAGACTTACTATTACCCTAAGTGGCAGGGATGTGCTGCGTACCATGAATACCGGCTTCCGGCTCAACCAGGGAAGCATCTCCACTTTTGGCGAGCGCTATACCGACAATCAGAGGCTGGGCTTCAACATCCGTTACACCTTTGGTATCCCCGGCAGGCAGGAAAGACAAAATCCGCTGCGCTTTGATATGGGAGAATAATATGTTTATTTTTCAAAACATTCCGGCAATAAACTTTACTTATTGGTCAAATTATTTTACTTTTCAGTCATTTTCACTTTGCAATTTATTGAATTCGGGGCGGAATCAAAATAAATGCGAGTATAAGAGCAGTATGTAACTCGTTAATATTAACTGATATTGTAATGCATCACGAAGAAAATTATGTAGTTCGTAAAGCAAGCCTGGAAGATATAGAGCTGCTTCAAAAATTAGGGAGACAAACATTCCATGAAACTTTCAGAGATTCCAATACTCCTGAGAATTTAAACAAGTACCTGGAGGAAAACTTCAATTTCCGTCAGCTAACCAAAGAGCTGAACAAGCAAGGTTCTGAATTCTTTATAGCCTGGCAAGGGGATGCCCCGGTGGGCTATCTTAAAATAAATACCGGAGAGGCCCAGCTTGAATTCAAGAAGGCTGACGAAATGGAAATTGAGCGCATATATGTTCTTAAAGCATTCTGGGGGAAGTTTGCAGGCCAACATCTCCTGGACTTTGCCCTGTCCTTGGGCCGAAAACAGAATTTGCACAAAGTGTGGCTGGGGGTTTGGGAAAAAAACTTCAGGGCTTTACGCTTTTATGAAAAGAACGGTTTCCTTCCTTTTAGCTCGCATGATTTTATCGTAGGCGATGACGTGCAGACGGATATCCTGATGCAACTAACCCTGAAATAGGAAAAACAAGAGATACAGTTCCGTAATATCAAATTTTGTCAATTGCAAATGGTCAGTAAGCCGAAAGCCTTGCCCTGCTCATTATTGCCAATTTTTAACAATGACAATCTGACAAAATATCCTTATCTTTATAAGAAAGCCTACTACTAAAAGTAATTATTTTTATAC
>SLOR01000044.1 GCA_007132395.1 Bacteroidales bacterium | reverse complement strand
CTTTGCGTTCATTCAAATATAAGGAATGTTTTGCCGGGAAATTACACCCGCTTGCTAAAAAAGATTGAAGTCCCGAGGCCGGAAACTACCGCTGCAGGGTTTCCGATTCATGAAATAATCAGGGAAAAATTACCAAAAAAATGCAAGAAATCCTTTATTCCACCTGTGTTATGTTAATTATTCCTTTTATTTGTATTTCTGTCCTCCTTAATAAAAAATAGCTCATTATCTTTGCCTAACTTTACAACCGTTTAAAACATCTTTAAAAAGTACAGTACAGTGATAATACAAGAATTGAAAATAGGCGGTTTAAGCATACCTGTGCCCATCATACAGGGCGGTATGGGAGTAGGAATTTCCATGTCGGGCCTGGCCTCGGCAGTGGCCAACCAGGGCGGCGTAGGCGTAATATCGGCTGCCGGACTGGGGTTGGTGCACCGAAATTCGGCCCTGGATTACCTGGAGGCCAATATTGAAGGACTTAAACTGGAACTGCGTAAAGCACGTGAGAAAACCCAGGGTATCATCGGGGTTAATGTTATGATGGCCATGACCAACTTTGCAGACCTGGTAAAAACTTCCATTTCTGAAAGAGCAGACATCATCTTTTCAGGGGCAGGATTACCTCTTGACTTGCCCAAATACCTGCAACCCGACAGTATTACCAAGCTTGTTCCTATCGTTTCTTCAGGAAGGGCTGCAAAGCTTATTTGCGACAAATGGAAAACCCTGTATGACTACCTGCCCGATGCTATCGTGGTGGAAGGCCCCAAGGCCGGAGGGCACCTGGGTTTTAAAAACAACACCTTAGATGATGTAAAATACAGTCTGGAAGAACTTGTACCTGAAGTGGTAAATGCCGTTAGTTATTTTGAAGAAAAATACGGACAGGAAATTCCGGTAATTGCCGCCGGTGGCATATATAACGGAAAAGATATTTATAACATCCTGCAAAAGGGAGCCAAAGGTGTGCAAATGGGTACGCGCTTTGTTACTTCTGAAGAGTGCGATGCATCCATGGCATTCAAAATGTCGTATATCAACGCTACCGAAAAAGACATTGAAATTATCCAGAGCCCCGTAGGGATGCCGGGCAGGGCCATTCATAACAGCTTCATCGAGAAGGTAAAACAGGGATTAAAAACTCCCATTAAATGCCCCTTTCACTGTATCAGAACCTGCGATGTTTCCAGCAGCCCCTATTGCATTATTACTGCTTTATACAATGCTTATAAAGGCAATATGAAAAGCGGCTATGCCTTTGCGGGAAGCAATGCTTACATGGCAGATAAGATCAATTCAGTGAAAGACATCTTCACCGAACTGAAAGAAGAACTCAACAACGCCATACAAAGTGCTAAAGATAAAACGGGATTCTGATGGCTGAAAACGCCATCTGTTAATTGCATCCAAAGCCCCTGTTTATAATTAAAATAGGGGCTTTTTTTTGTTCCTCTCTCCTTACAACAATCAGGGCAAAGTTGTATATTTGCCCCGGTTACATCAAACATTGCTGAAGAACCTGCGTTATTCAGACAAGCAACCACATATCATCACTCCAGGAAGGTCCTATATGTCCCGTTCACGCTTTCATAAAATTGCCATAAAACTTCTTAAAATACTGGCTTGGGTATTGGCTGTTTTCCTATTCCTTTTTCTCACCATCACAATACTGCTGCAGTTTCCCAGCGTACAAACCCGCATCATTGGTTTTATAACCGACTCCATCAGCCAGCAAACCCAGTCACGGGTGGAGATAGACCGTGTGGCCATTCGTTTTCCTAAATCGGTGGGCTTAAAAGGAATTTACCTGGAAGACAGCAAAGGCGACACGCTGCTGCATGCAGGGAGTATTTTCGTAGACATTGGCATGACAGGATTATTGCGCAACCGCGTAAATGTAAACAAGCTGGAAATAAAAAATCTGGATGCACGCATGTTGCGACAGAAGCCCGACACAGTTTTCAACTACCAGTTCATCATCGATGCTTTGGCTGGTGAAGAAAGCCCGGAGAAAGACACCCTGGCAGAGCCGGACTCCTGGCAGGTAAATATCGACAGGGTGAATCTTCAGCATGTAAAATATCATTTGAAGGATCACTTCTCAGGTTTTGAACTAAAGGTATCACTGGAGGATTTCAACACACGGCTGCGATCGGCTGATTTGCTCAATGAAAAATATCACACCGAAAGAATACGGATTGCTGGAGCAGACATAGCCATCACCCAGCAACCGCGCTCCGTCCCCTCGCAAAAGGATACCACCGACATGGGTATGCCGGAACTGGATATATTGGTACAAGCCATTGAGCTGCAAAACACAAGCTTCGTATTAAACAGCCACGACGGAACAGCCATGCTTATCCGGCTGGAGGAACTCAACCTTATCCCCGAAAACATACAGTTGCACCAAATGCTGGTAGAGCTGGAAAAACTGGATGTAAAACAACTTCAGGCAGATTTTACCTTTCCTCCCGCTGAAACAAAGGATAAAACGCTGGCAAACAATGAATCAGAAGCTTCTGAAGTCAATGATCTGGGTTTTTATTTCCGCTTTGCTGATAGCATGGAGTGGGAGGTGAAATTACAGTCACTGCAGATGCAGGAATCCTCCTTCGCCATGCGGCAGCAGGCAGGAGCAGCAAGCACTTCAAAAAGTTTTAATCCTGAAAACATCAACCTGCATAATATTAACATCTCTGCCGAGGATATTCACGTTTCTCCCCATAACCTGAATATAAAACTCAATAACCTCAGTACCCGTTTTTCAGATGATTTTAGCATTACAAGGCTCAGCGCCGATATCGCCCTTGACTCCCGGTCAAGGATTGATAATTTCCTACTGCAAACCCCTTCGAGCCATCTGGAGTTCTCTTTACGCTCCGAGGGCAGTTTGCTTGAGCTCAGCCCCGATATAATGGAAAGGCTACCCATAGAACTTCAACTGAAAGAAAGTCATTTGCAGTCCGATCTGGCCTATCTTGTACCGGCAATGAATGAGTTTTATTTTAACTGGCCCGGCAGTAAAGGTTTGAAGCTGGGTGGAAACATCACTGGTACACTTGCTGACCTTCGTATTGACAACTTCTGGACGACAGCACCCGGTTATTTCAACACACAGCTGCATGCTGAAGTACGAGGGCTACCCCATATCGACAGCCTTTATCTCGACATAAGTGAGTGGAAACTCTTGGCCAGACCCGAAGATTTTTTCAGCAATATGCCCGATTCCCTTCAGCCCGGAAATATCCAACTTCCCGAATACCTTTACATGGAAACCCAAACCCGCGGCAGTATGCTTGAGTTTCAAACCCAGCTGGATATACGAACCAATCTGGGCAATATGGCCTTGCAGGCAAGCATGCAGGATATGGGTGATGACATAAAACACCTGGAAGGCTCCTTGAGCATGGATTCGCTTCGATTGGGGCAAATTATGAAACAAGATGAGATGCTGCCCCAACCCCTGGGCATAAAAGCACAATGGAAAGGAGAAGGCAGCAAACCCGAAAACTTTGTGGCACATGCCCAAATCAGCATCAATAACCTCAACCTGATGCAATATGATTATGACGATCTGCTATTGGAGGTAGAATTACAAGATTCTGTTTTAAATCTCAGCACCCAATACCGCGATGAAATGCTGGCACTGGAGCTTGAAGCTGCTCTGGGGGCTTTTATGAAAGACCCCACGCTCAATACAATGCTAAACATCGAATATGCCCAACTGGGCAGGTTAAATCTTACTGAGGAGGAACTGCTGGTGAGCACGCTGCTGGAAACAGACCTCGTATTTGACATTGAAGACTTCTTCAACGGTTCTCTCACCCTTAGCAATACCCGCGTGGCCTCAGAAGGAACAGTATATGGAATCCCTGACTTAAGCATACAATCAGAGTCCAACCCCGGCGATTACCGGCTAAAACTACGGTCATCCTTTGCTACGGGAGACTTTAAAGGAAACTTCAGCCCCGCCGCCATCCCTCAGACGCTTGCCAATCACTTTGCCCACTACTACGACGGTGAGGGATCTCTGGCCGAAGCACCATTAGACACCCTGCCGCCCCAACAGTTCGAACTAGCGCTTATCCTGGTGCAGGACAATTATCTCAACTCGGTACTTATACCTCAGTTGCACGGTTTTGACACCTTATCTCTTAACATGGCTTACAACAGCCAGTTGCGCGATATCATCCTCGAGGCCGATATGGCCTCAATGCAATATGCCGACATCGAAGTGTCGGGATTTGCCCTGCAGGTTATATCCGACAGGCAGAGTCTT
>SLOR01000129.1 GCA_007132395.1 Bacteroidales bacterium | reverse complement strand
CCCTTGACCCCATATCGGCCACCATTATCGAAAACCAGTTCTGTAAATTGAAGGATGATTACACTATTGTACTGGTAACACACGTGTTGCGACAGGCGCGTCGTATAGCCGACCATGTGGTATTTATGTACCTGGGTGATGTTATTGAGCAGGGACCGGCCCATGAATTCTTTGAAAACCCCCAACAAGAAAAGACAAAGGAGTATTTAAAGGGCGCTTTTAATTAATGTCAGCAAGAAAACTCATGATTTGTGTGTGTGCTTGATAAGAAAGCGACAAGTGCAAGGCATGCGATGGCTGAAAAACAAGATTTTACTTTTCGTAAATGGCTGTTTTGAAGACAAGCATAACGCAGCAATTGGCGTTTTCTTGCAAGCACTAATTAGTGACTTGATTTGATCTTTACGAAGTTCCTAAATTATTCAGACAGTAGGTTGGCTGTATGTGTTTCAATAGGACTTCAGCCTATTGTCTAACAACCTGATCAGTTCCAATTAATGAAATAATTGGATGCTGTCAGTCTCTCATCTTTGCCGGCTGGCCGGTAGTTTCCAGCACATTCCACCATAACTCACCTCCCACATCAATTTTCTTGGTCTCTGACACAGCAACAGGGATAGGAATAAGGGTAAAATTGTCGTTCCAGTGGCCTACCACAAAATCTGTTTTGCCAGCCATAGCGGCATGCACCGCATTCCGGGCAAGAAGCCCGCAGAACTTGCTGTCGTTGGCATTTGCAGGAGCGCTGCGTATAATATAACTGGGGTCGATGTATTTCAGAGAATACCGAAAATTGGCCGAATGGAATTCTTCTGAGATTTTCTGCTTCAGAAACAGCCCAATGTCTTTATTTAAAAGGTTCCCGGATGGGTCTTTCCTTTTTTCTGCGTCATCAAACAGATCTTGTCCGGCCCCTTCAGCTATTACAACCAGGGCATGATGGCGGTTATCCAATCGTGCACGCAAAGCCTTTAAAAAACCTTTTGAACCGTGGAGTTGGAAAGGATCTTCGGGGATTAGCACAAAATTTACTTCTTTCATGGCAAGGGCAGCGTTTGCAGCAATAAAGCCGGAATTTCGCCCCATAAGCTTCACCAGGGCAATACCGTTCCAGGCTCCTATGGCCTCATTATGAGCCGACCGGATAATATCGCCGGCGATGGCAAAAGCTGTTTCGAACCCGAATGATTTGTCAATAAAACTAATATCATTGTCAATGGTTTTGGGAACTCCGGCAACAACAATGCGAAGGTTTCGCTTAACTATTTCCTGATGTATGGCATGTGCACCTCTCAGGGTTCCATCTCCGCCAATACAGAAAAGGATATTAATGTCCAGTTCACACAGCCGGTCTACAATTTGGGCAATATCCTGCTTACCGCGCGAGCTACCCAGTACAGTGCCGCCAAACAAATGGATTTTATCAATACTCTTTGGGGTAAGTTCAGCCACCGGATGGTTGTACTTTTTTATAAAGCCCTCAAAACCATATTGAATGCCATAGATTTGCTTTACATTATATCGGTAGTTGAATTGATTTACCAGACTTTGTATCACATCGTTTACCCCCGGGCACAATCCGCCGCAGGTAACAATGGCCACCCTGGAGTCTTCGGGTTTGAAAAAAAGATGCTTGTGCGGTCCTGCTTTTTCAAAAGAAACGGGTGTTTCATTGTTTTCTGTGCAATACAAAAAATGCTTCAGTGTTGCATCCTTTAAAACCCTGTCTTCATTTTCAACAAACCCAAAAGAGTCGTCTTCTGATAAAGCGCAGGGTTTTAATGTGGACTTCAGGGTTGCTTTGCCAAGTGTCTTAACAATTAAATCTTCGTGTTTCATGTTGCTAAATATCATTGCTGTACGATTAATAATTTGAGATCTCTTGCTGCGCTCGAAATGACCAGGCATTAACCTTACTACATGTCACTTCGAACGAAGTGAAAAGTCTGCTTTCAACTATCGGACACCAATGACTAAAAAAAAGAAAGATTTGAGAAAAATGAAATACTGCGGTATTAATTTAATATCTCAAAGGAGACTTTCAGAATGACCCTGAATTCAACAACTTCATTGTCTTTAACCTTTGCACTCTGTTCTTTAACATAAACTGAGCGAATACCTTTTACTGTTTTACCTGCAGTTTTTACTGCATTTCTTATGGCATCTTCCCAGCTTTTTTCAGAAGAAGCGAGCAATTCTACAACTTTTAATACGGCCATGATTTCTAAGCTTTAGTTTTTACCTTAATAAATAGATATACAATCAATTATTTTAATTGTCCCATTCATAAAACGAAATCTTCTTCAGTGAATTGATCATTTGGGTGAATGACGTTAGAATAAGACAAAGCTAGGCTGGAACGCATAGGAAATTGTTACACTTTCTTTTAGAAAGTTTACATTATTCACATATTTGAGGTAAAAGGTGACATCTAAATTATTTGTAATCTTGCCAGAGTAGAAATAGCGTCCTGAAAGGACAACTTACTTCAGCCCAACGGCAAAGCCTTGGGGGAATAGATTAGAGAAATCATTTGCGCCCTGAAAGGGCAGCTTATCAATAGATTAAAGATTATTTGTTTTTTTTGATTTGCCCTTACAGGGCGCCCGACGATGATTTTAAATTTAATCCCAGGGCGATGCCACTGGGCTGAATTTAGCTAGGCTTTCAGCCCGGAAAAATCAAATAATCACCTACCCCTACCTAAACTCCACTACTGCCGGTTTTCCAATCTCAAAATCACGGTACCCAAAGTCGGTGGTCAGGAAAGCGTTGAATAAAAAAATATTATTGCCTTTGTCGTGCATCATGGGATAGAATGAAAGGGAAACCTGAAAAGCATTCATCACCAGGTTGTCATTTTTGATTAAAACACCCAGCCCGAATTGCGAATACAATCTACTGTTGCGAAATCCGGTTTCTCTATCGCCAAGCATTCCCATGGCGAAAGTAAGGTAGGGGCCAAAATGAAAACCAATGAAATCCCATGGGGCGTAAGTCTGTGTTTGCGTTGTTAAAAGCAGCCTGCTGTTTCCGGCCAGTTCAGGGCTATAGAATCCCGGAATGCCGTATCCGTCGTTAATACTTAGCTGATCGTAATCCGTACGCCTGATGCCAAAGGTTGCCCGGGGTTTTATGAATTGCCTTATTTTCCAGGTCCCCAGGTCTGTCAGGTTGGTAAAATAATGGCCCCCGGCATCAATTACCCCCTGCTGGGTGCTTGAGCGGTGAATAAATGTGCCCACCTCCAGGTGGGAGCTCAGGTATCCCCACGAATGATAATTGCCCGACGACCAGCGGGCTTTAAGGTAATAACGCCCGAAATTATTTTTTTGCTGATACCCCCCGGTAATACTCATTACCCTGCCCACGGGCACGTCTTCGGTAAGGCCAAACTTAAAAATATATTTATCCTGCACGTATTGGCGGGATGAAATGCCAAAACTGGCCAGGTAAAAATTCTCATTGGTATAATACTGCAATGTATCTGCTGTTGCCGGAGGCTTTTCCAGATAACGAATCCGGAGAAACCGGGCGGCAGAAATAAAGTTGGTGGTACGGCTGTATTCGGTATTTCCCCTGAATAGTTGAATGGCATTTCCTGCCCATACATCCTGCGCATTATATTTAAACTGCATGAAGTTATCGGCCCATACCGAATCTTTTCGCAAATGCTGCGAAATATTTACGCCTGCTGCCCATTTTGCAAATGGGGAGAAAAATGGACGGTCGACTGCAAAGCTTTTGACAAAGTTTCCGTATTCGTCGGTACCGTATTGCAGTGTTGAATTAATAAAGGTGTTATAAAAATTGGGGACATGGTATCTAGTTTGAAAAGCATAGTTGCCCGTTGTATGATTCCACACGAGACTGTTGCGAAACTCGTGTCCCAGCCCTATAAAATTCTCTTCTCTCAATTTAAATGTCAACCGCGATGAAGAGAGGTCGCCTCCCGGAATAATACTCCAACTATCCAGTACGCGAATGTAAATATCTACTGAGTCGGAGTATTCATTGGTTTGCAGTACAAAAAATGAGACGTCGGTTATATAGTTGCTGCTTCTCACCAGGCGTTCCGATTCTTTTACCAGCAGGGAGTCGAATACCTGGTTTTGCCGAAAAAGCAGCAGATTACGAATGGTGCTTTCGCGGGTTTTAATATGAAGCTTGTTGCCTGCCCGTGATAAGAAGTTTAGTGATGCGGTAATGGTGTCGCCAATGGAATTTCCAAACGGATCGAGTGTTACGATGTTTATATTCCTGATAATCTTTCCTTCAAAGGTACTGTAAGGTGCCTGCTTCAACCTTATTTTCTGTTTGGCAGGTGCAGGGGCCGGGGCCGGGGCTACCGGCTTAAAAAAAAGCCTGAACATAAACCGGGTGAATTTACTTCGTTCGGAATAGGTTTCAATATTTTCGTATAAATGGGTTGTATCCTTAGGCTCAGACTCCTGCTGAGCAAATGCAAAGACACTTGTTGTGAGTATAATAAGAATAACCGGCATCAGAAATTTGAACCCCATGTTTGTCTTTCATTACCATCCAAATACAATTAGTACAAGTTATCATTCATAAGCCCGGCCTGACCAATCTCAATGCAAGAGTTTTACTTTACAAACCGGGACAGTTCTTTCTACTTTATTCCGGCTTGATACTCCTCGATTCCTGAATTGGAGCTTCTTTCTCCTTACTCTTATTTTTTTTCTTCCAGTTTTCTGAAATGCCTCTTAAAAAGGAAACTGCTTTTTATTGCATCCATAAGTTCGTCCATCCCTTGAGTTGTTTCAGCCGCATTGGACATGGTTTGACTAATATTATGAGCAACCACCGTATCCTTAATCAACATGCCCAAAGTACCCTCACCACTGTTTATTTTCACCATGATTTCTCCCAGGGCAATGGAGGCAATTTCTGTTTTGGCCACGGTAACTTGCAGTTTCTCCATAAATTCAAACACGTTTTCTTTGGTTACTTCAATGGTTTCATCCAATCCTTCGGAGCTTTTCATGAAGTTGGCAATGGTCTGATTTACGTTTTCGGCAATGGTAGAATCTACTATGAGCCGGCCGAGCATACCTTTCCCGCTGTTGATGTTTTCCATAACTTCAGCAAGTTGGTGCGTAATAACTTCAGCATTGCTTGCCGTTACCTGCAAACTTGCAATAATAGCATCGGTTTCAACGGGTTCAATAGAACCAAGATGTTGATCGTCGATTACGGTTGCAGCACCGGTGCTGCCCTGGGCTATAATAACGATACGGTCGCCAATAATACCCGATGAGCCTATGGCGGCCTCGCTATCTGCTTTTATAAACTCCTGCACATTTCTTCTTATGAGCATAGCAACCTGAACCGTTGTATCATTAATAATTTTGATATTGTCAACAGTACCTACATTGATACCCGAAAAGCGCACATTATTCCCTACCTGCAGCCCACTTACATTATGGAAATCGGCTGTTATTTTAAAAACGGGATTAAAAAGATTTTGCTGCTTCCCGATATAAAAGATGGCGATGACAAAAATTGCCAGTCCTACGAAGATAAAGAGCCCCAGGCGTGCTTTAAATGTGGGTGAATAATTTTCCATTTTATTAGTTATTAGTGTTTTGGCTATTTTTTTACTTAAAAAAGGAGCTTATAAGTTCATCCTTTGAATTATTAAACATATCTATATCTCCTTCCATATATACTTCACCATCGTGTAACATGATAACACGATCGGCTGTAGCACGGGCACATTCAATATCGTGTGTAATGATAATGGATGATGTTTTATATTTTTTCTGCACATCATTAATCAGGTAACTTATTTCATCCGAAGTTACCGGGTCGAGCCCTGTTGTGGGTTCGTCGTACAACATGATCATCGGATCAACCACTACGGTGCGTGCCAGACTTGCCCGCTTGCGCATACCGCCTGATAATTCGGACGGCATTTTGTTTAAGGTGTTGGATAAGCCCACATTTTCCAAAACCTCAGCTATCTTTTCATCCATCTCCTCACGGGAGAGGCTTTTTCTTTGTCTTTTCAAGGTAAATTCAAGGTTTTGTTTAATGGTCATAGAATCATACAATGCACCACTCTGGAACAGAAATCCGATTTTTTGCCTCAGCACACCTAATTGTTTATTGTTTAACTCATTCACATTTTCACCGAATACCTTGATAGTACCTTGGTCTGGCCACAATAAGCGAACGATGCATTTGATAAGTACCGATTTGCCTGAGCCCGATTTTCCCAATACTACCAGGTTTTCATTTTCAAAAAGGGAAAGAGAAAGGTCTTTTAAAACCTCCAGATTGTCAAAACTTTTTCTGAGGTTACTGATTTCAATAACCTGTGTGCGGGCATCGGCCTCCTTTACCCTTGCATTTGTTTCTGATGTAGCCATGAGTGTTTCGTCGTTTCCCATATTAAAGCATGTCGGTAATTTGTACAGCAATCAAATCGATAAGTATTACAAACAAGGAAGCAAGTACCACGGCAGAATTCGCTGCTTTGCCAACACTTTCGGTACCACGTCCGGCAGTAAACCCTTTATAGCACCCTACAAATCCGATGGCGGCCCCAAAGAAAAAGGTTTTTATTACTGCGGGTAAAAAATCCATAAAAGATATGGCACTGAATGCCTGGCTAAAAAACAATACAAATGTTACGTTCCCTTTGATATTTGCACCAGCCCAACTCCCTAATATGCCCAATGCATCGGCATACAATACCAATATGGGTATCATAATGGTTGCAGCAAGTACCCTGGTAACCACCAAATACCGGATGGGGTTTACGGAAGATACTTCCATGGCATCAATCTGTTCGGTCACCTTCATGGACCCCAGCTCGGCACCCATCCCTGATCCTATTTTTCCGGCACATATTAAGGCTGTAACAACAGGTCCCATCTCTTTAATAATCGACAAGGCTACCATTGCCGGCAGCATCGATTCCGCTCCAAACTCTACCAATACCGGACGCGATTGTATGGTAAGTACCAAACCAATAACAAGACCGGTGACCGAAATGAGCGGCAAGGTCTTATTTCCGATCTGGTAACACTGCCTCAGGAATTCCTGAAATTCAAACCCACCGGAGAAAGCTGCTTTTGTTGTAAGCCAGAAAAACAGGAAAAAATCACCTATCGCTGAAAAGAATACATTTGCCTTCTTTGTTGTTTTAAGCGTTGTTTCGCTAAGTTTTATGGCCTGTTTCTTAACATCGGGTAGCTTGGGGATGATTCTTCTGACGGAAACGATTTTTTTCACAATAGTATCTTTGAGTATATACCAAAAACATTTTTATATTGCATAGTTGAAATAATAGGTGTTGTTTCGGAGAAAATAATGGTTTCAGATTTTTTATTCTGATAGCAATAAAATCGAACCTCACGCAAAGGTTCAAAGTTTTTAAGCAAGATTCCGGAAGCAAACCAAATACAAATACTGTATTTCAAATTTTATATGTCCTGCAATTTCTTTGAACGATCTCTGCGTGAGGCGAATTCTTCTGGCAATCAACAGCTAAGCATACCTGCTAAAGGTCTGACATAAGCCTTTCAACTTCTTCTTTTGATTTCCCAGGTTTTTTCTGAAGTCTTCCTAAAAGTTCATCTTCTTTGCCTTCGGCATACTTCAAATCATCGTCGGTGAGATTAGCATATTTTTATTTAAGCTTACCTTTTTGCTCGTTCCAGCTTCCTTTGAATATTGTTTTATTCATGACTAATTGACTTAAAATGTGTTTACATTCATTAACACATAAAGGTAAATCACCTTACTCTCAAAAGGGTTACACGGAAGAGAGAAAAAGTTACATTATTCACGGATTTTGATGGCTTTCCTGGTTCCTTTTCGTAAGGTTTTCTGAATCGAAATATTGCTCCATGGATAATCGTGCCATCAGGTAGCTTGCCGTTGATTCTGCACCCTGATTAAGGTTGACGTTTTTTTCTTCCAATCCGTCATAGCAACCGCCGGTGGCCGGGTTGTAAACAGTCTGGTGCAGGTGGTTCTGACCCAGGAACCAGTTAAAGGCAGTATTCATCTTATCCCGGTAAGAATCATTCTTAAATTCATCATAGAATGCACTTAATGTCATAACAGTATAAGCAACATCAATGGGCTGCTCACCAAATCGATTGGGTTGTTCTCCTTTATGCATCCATCCCCTGTTTGAAACAACCTCAATACCATCATCGGTAAAGGTTTTTGAAACAAGAAAGTCTAATGAATTGAGCGCTATATCCCTGTAAAGGGGCTCGTGTGTTACCTGCCATGCGTGCAGCATGGCCTCCGGCAATATACTGTTGGCATAGGTAAGGCTTGATTCAAACCATTTCCATTTTGTGCCTGATTCATGCTCATACATCCGCTCCAGGCGTTGGGCAAGTTTTTTTATCAAAACAAGCACATCCTGTTGGCTAAAGGTGCTGTAATAAAAACTAAGTCCCTTTACAGCAAACGCCATAGCCCTTGTAGAGTGCATCGTTTCGGCCTTAAGCATAGCTTTTTCAAATAATTCGCAGGCCTCAGCAACCATAGCTTCGGGCAAAATCTCTTTCATGGAAATTAAATATCCCAGGGCCCATAAAGCCCTTCCGTTGGAGTCTTCAAGATTCACAGCATAGTTTTGTTCTGTAAAACGGAACTCCGTATCCATATAATTGAGGAAACTGCCCATAGGAAGAATGCATCGCTTGATAAAGTGGAAGTATGTGTTAATAAAAGTCAGGCTATCAGCGTCGCCAAACAATTTATGGTGCATACAGGAAGCAACAAGTGCCCTGGCATTATCATCAAGGGTATAGCCCGATTGCATATCGGGTTGGTTGTTTATGGCAAACTGGACAATACCAGTTCGCGTGGTCATGGCTTTCAGATGTGCCAGATTGATGGGCGGAAGATTGTATTGAAGGCCTTTTTTGCCCTGGATCAACTGCTCGAACTGCAGGGCGTGGTTAATAGCAGAATTTTGCCAGGCTGTAGCAATAATAGTTTGCAGGGAATTAGTTCTGATTTTTTTTCGCAATGGTTTATTTTCGAGCAGCAGAATGACCTTCTCTGCCAGTTGCTGAGAGTTGCCAAAGTCGAAAATAACACCTGTATCTTCTGTTATAACCTCGCGTGCATGAGGTATGGGCGTAGAAATAACAGGACATCCGCAACTCATGGCATAGGCAAAAGTGCCGCTAACAGCCTGGTTGGGGTCATTGGTGGTAAAAAGGTATATGTCGGTTAGCTGCAAATACTCCAGCAATTCAGGTAAAGGAAGGTATTTGTTAATGAATTTTACATTTTTTTCTATTCCTAAAGTTTTTACTTTTTCCTCCAGGCTCTCACGGTATTCCTCCCCATCATATTTAACCACTTCGGGATGTGTTTTACCAATCACAAGAAACAACACATCGGGAAACCGGCTCACAATAAGGGGCAATGCCTCAATGGTGGTTTCTATACTCTTACCCCTGCTAAGCAAGCCGAAGGTAGTGAGCACACTGTGATTTCCCAGTACATACTTTTGTTTCAGTATTTCATCAGAAACGAACGAAACCAGGTGGGTGCCGTGTGCTATTACTGATATTTTTTCCCGGGGTACTTTGTAATCATTGGTCAGGATACCCCTGGAATTATGTGTCATAACGATTATCGTTGCACAGGCAGCTGCAATTTGCTGCACTGCAAGCTTTAAAGCATCATTGGGCCGGGGCAATACGGTATGAAAAACTATTGCCAAAGGTTTGGTGAGTCGTTGCAGGAAATCAATAAAAGCCTGCTCTTGCAATTTAAAAAAGCCAAACTCATGCTGGACCAAAACGATTTGAATATCGGGGTCCTGGTTAATCGCCGTGGCAAGTTTTTCATATCCATCGGGCAAAAATGTCTTTAAGGTATATTTTACTTCGTCGGGATAAGAGAAAACGTCTTCGCCGGATTCAAGGGCACATACCTTGATTTGCAATGATTGACTGAATTTGTTGTTAAGGGCTTCAATCAAATCCTGAGAATAGGTGGCGATACCACACTCCCTGGGAGGGTAAGAGGTTAAAACCAGAATCCCCGACGGTTTTTCAGGAATGACGGGTGCATTAACTTTTGCAGAGTCAGCAGGTTCTTCAACGTACTTATATGCACTGCCTGTATCAGTGTCTTTGGTTAACTCCAGAGGTGATGCAAATCCGTTTTGGGGATGTGTCAATTTGGAATGATATGTCATTTTGATATTTTTTAAGTGGATGTTGAAAGTTTAATAGTATTCCCGGAAAACTTCCGGAACGACATATCAGCAAATCATGACGCTAATCGGTGTTATTCGTATTTGAAATCCTATTTTACCGTATGCCGTAACAATTCGGCTACCAAATCATTCATGTTCACCGAAGCTGTAGCAATATGCGAGTCGGCTGCACCGTAATAAATAAAGAGGGTGTTGCCAAATAAGGCTGTACCGGTTGGAAACACAACATTATTTACTTCACCGGTCAATTCCCAGTCATACTCAGGCGAAAACAAAGCATAAGGCAGACGTGCCAGTTCTTTGGTAGGATTTTCCAGATCCAGCAGTGCGACGCAGGCTGAATAAACCAATCCCTTTTCGGTTCTTTCCACTCCATGATATATGGTTAACCATCCGTGAGGAGTTTCAATGGGAGGGCAACCTCCGCCAATATAGGCCGATTCGAATTTATGTACCGGGTCAAGTACAATATGCCTGTGGAGTTCATGAAAATAATCCAACCAGAATTCCCGGGTAAGGTCTTCGATTTTATTTACTGTTACCAGCTGAATACCCGGCCTCAATCGATGAAAAAACGCCAGCTTATTGTTAATTTTTCGCGGGAAAAAGATGTTGTTTTTATCCCAGAGCAGCTTTTTCTTTTCTATATCAGCAGATTGATAGTAAAACTTTTGATTCAGCCAATATTCTTCATTTACCTTGTTTGATGATTCTACAATGGATACAAACTCGGCATACGTAATGGGCGGTGCCATCAATCCATGCTTTTGGAAATGCATTAAATCATTGGATGTGGCATAAGCCCCCCGGGCATTTATGCCGTCGTATCCGGTATATGACATGTAAAAAACATCGCCAATCTTCGTGATTCGGGCGTCTTCCACCCCCTGCGATTCAAAATCAAACTCAGGCACCATAAAAGGCTTATCCCACCGTTCGGCAATGGTCAATGGGCCATCCAGCCGGCAATAGCCGACCGATGAATGATTTCCTGTGCTAACAGCTCTGTAATATATATGTACGTTGTCACCCTGGCGTATCACTGCCGGATTTAACACACCCTCGTTTTCAAATTCCAATCCGGTTTTTGACAACAATATTCCATGTTTTGTAACTTCAATCATTGCGATTATTTTTTAATGAATTTATTTCAGATAAAGGTAAGCTTCTTACTATCCGGAAGTATTATACTATTGCCATTAAGAATTGCATAATTCACAGGTATTGTCTACATAATACTATTCTGCGTAAAGAAGATTAAAGACAATCGCTTCCCTTAAAAGCATAGTGATTACCCCAATGGCTATCTGTCCCAAAATCTGATTATTAATTCTTCAAACTCTTCTTTTTCAAAGGGCTTGGTAAGGTATTCATCCATTCCCAGCACCATGTATTTTTCCCGGTCTCCTTCAAAAGCGTTGGCGCTAAGCCCTATGATGGGTGGTAAATATTCGAATGATTCCTTTAATTTTCTCGTGGCGGTGATGCCATCCATTACAGGCATTTGAATATCCATAAGTATCAGGTCAAATTGGCCGGGCTTATATAAGCTTAAGGCTTGCTGCCCATTGCCCGCAATGGTAACCGTGTGCCCCATAGAGGAAAGGATAAGACTTATTACCTTTTGGTTTACCACTTTATCTTCCGCAAAAAGTATATTGAGGCGGTGCTTGTTGCTGATTTTCTTATTTAAAGATGACCGTTTCACCGGAATTACTGTACTCGTTGCAGATTCAGTTAACAGTGCCGGAAACACAAACCAGAAGGTGCTTCCTTTGTGGTATTCACTGTTAACTCCAATTTCACCCCCCAAAAGAATTACAAGTTCTTTGCATATCGACAAGCCTAATCCGGTACCTTCATACTTGCGTGTATCCTTATCATCAATTTGCGAAAATGGAACAAAAAGTTTATTCCGCATTCCTTCGGGTATGCCGATTCCTGTATCGGCAACCTCAATTTTTATCATTATCTGCTTACCGCCAGGATTGGGCGATAACAACCTACTGCGCAGTACAACAGAACCCTTACTGGTAAACTTCAGGGCATTGGAAACCAGATTGTTAATAATCTGCATTATTCGGTTATCGTCGGCAAAAATTAAGTCAGGGATTTCAGGATCTGATTTGGAGCTGAAATTGACATCCGGCTTAACACTCCCTCTATACAAAGCCTCCGCTTCTGACAGCAGCTCTTTTAATGAAAAAAGGGTTGGTTTTAGTTTTACTTTACCGGCTTCTATTTTTGAATAGTCCAGCACCTGGTTGATGATTATCCTGAGATTCTCACTGGAGTGTTTTAATGTTTTAAAATAGTCCTGCTGGGTTGGGGTCAATTCTGTATGTTCGAGTATATCAATTATTCCCAGAATCCCGGTAAGGGGGGTACGCATTTCGTGGCTGATATTAGCCAGGAAGTTCTGTTTGAATTTTATTGCTTCGTTGGCCACTTTAAGCTGAAACATGGTTTTTTCGGCTTCTTTACTTTTGGTAATATCTACCATGGTAAGCAAACAGAACTCATTATCATTGCTGGCATTAGCATCAATGTAGATATAAACAGGTGCATTGCCTTCTGTTTTCAGTACCACTTCACAGTTTTCTTTCCGATGGCTATTCAATACCTTGTCAAAAAACTGGGTGAAGATGCCACGTGTTTCTTCCGAAATAAAAAGGGCAAACCTGTTGTTTATAAGTTTCGAACGATCTTTATGTATCATTGCTGCTGCACTCTTATTTAATTCCAGAATATCTCCCTCTTTTGAAAGGGTAAGATAACCAGAGGGCGCCGATTCATACAATTCGGTATATTTCTTTTCTGCAAGCTCAGCCCTGATTTTTGCCAGCATGAGCTCTTCGTTTTGCATCTGCAGCTCTATCTGGTACACCTGCAATTCATGAATTGCATTCAGAATATCTGATTCTGAAGCATCGGGTTTGTTTTTAAAGTTCATTGTTTTCAAAAGCGCTTCAGCCTTATTACGGAGCTTGTTTTTTTCAGAAATACGTAGGTCGCTTCGTTTCTTCATATTAAATCCTTTTTTGAAAACGGGTTATTAATGTTTTCTTCAGATTACTGATAGTTTCAATTTCAATAGTTTTCTTTTTTACGTTCTGTTCGCCTATAAACATAGCAATGGGTTTCAATTCATCATATTCCTGACAAATTACTTTGAGCATTGCTGTAATGGGCAGAAATAAAATCATTCCGGCAATACCCCAAACCGTAGCTCCAACAATGATACTTATGATTGCTGCCAGTGCATTGACTTTTAAAGTTCCACCCACAATTTTCGGACTCAGAAAATTACTTTCCACCACCTGAATGGCCCAAAAGGTAATAGCCACGGCAATAGGAACCCAAAGGGAGTCATACATCATAAATGCATACAAAACCGGTATGGTAGCACCCAGGGTAGTACCCACATAAGGAATAATTGCCATTACAGCGGCCAGAAACCCAAAAAAGAAGGGGTAGTCGATTCCGATAATCAACAGTGCAAAACTGTTGATTAAACCAATTATAATAACAATCAGGATGACGCCTACCAGGTATTTTTGCCCAACCATCTGAATGGATTTGAGCATTACCAGGGCTCTTTCTCTTTTTTCTTTCGGAAAATAGAGAATAATAGCCTGCTTAAATCCTTCCCTGTATATCAGAAACAGGAAAGTAAAAATGACAGTGGCAATCAGCCCGGCCAAAAAGCCCGCTGAATCGCTGAAGGTTTGCTGAACAACTGAACCGGATGATTTATTCAACCAGTTTTTCATCTGATCCATCAGATCATCTTTTTCCAGGTTGGGAATCACGCGCATATTGGTGTTTAGCCAGGTAGTAGTTTCGGCAAATACCTGAACTACCCTTTCCTGAAAATGTGAAAACTGACTTGCGATAGAAACAATCTGGGTTGAAAAAAGATAGATGCCACCTCCCAAAACCAATATTGTTGCCACAATAGCAAATAAGGCTGCAGCCATACGGTTTACACCCCATTTTTCGAACCTGTTAGCCATGGGCAACAGTATAAATGAGATAAGTAAAGCAAAACTGATAGGTATAAGAATGGGCCTGGCCACCACAAGTATTGCAAACAAGGCAAAGGTGGTTGCAATAGCAAAAAACGTTTTTTGAAAAGAGATATTCACCTTAGCATTTGTTTTTAATGTTGTAAAAAAACCGGAATGCCAGCATAAACTGTGCATCCCGGCTAATCGATCAAAAATTGGTTATGTTTTGTCAATTATCTCACTGCTTACCTGCATCTATTTGACCTCTGCTGAAAAGAGATTTATTGACAAACCGGCTGATCGATTTTATTCTGGTCGATTGTCGGGCAATGAGCTTTGTAACACCTAATTGAATCATAGACCCGAATATATTTACAGAGGCACCAATTACGATTTTTCTTGCCAGATAAGCTAAGGCCATTCCGGCGGTAGTTCCTAAAAGCTTAGTTGGCAGTGGTGCTGAAGTCATGTCCTGCACCGCTGATTTCAGCAAATTAACCGGTTTCAAACTCTCGTAGGTCAGCTGAGCTTGTTGTCGTAACAGCTGACCCTTTACCTCCTGCTCTGTTTCTAATAACACAATGGCATTTCTGATTTCGGAAATGGAAGTTATATTGCTCATTTGAAATTATTTAAACAATAATTTAATGACATAATCACCAAAAAACCTTTTTAGCCTTTCGTGGAAAAAGAAATGTGTAATCACTCCGGTAATACAATAAAAACCGGCTACAATGAAAAACCCATAAGCTGTCTTATCCAGCATATCTCCGATTAAAAAAGCCATTCCAATATTCAGGGAAAGGATAAAAAAAGCAAGTATTATAAGAACGATAGTATGAGGTATGAATGAAGAAACGATGTCTGCTGTTTTTTCAATTGCTTTGAGTTTATTCAATTCAAAGCTTGTTTGGCCATAATCGATAGCTCTTTCATAAAGCGCTTCAAACATATTCACGGGGCCTTCCATATCCTAACTGATTTAAACTCCGAAATCATTTTTCATTTTTTCTTCTTTAACCTTAGTAGGGTGCGCAAAATCTGATACGTCATTCTTCACTTTCTTGAACTTTTTTTCAAGATTGTCAATAGTTTCATCAAATTTTTTCCTGGCGCTATCAGCATATTCCTTGCTCGATTTTGATATCTTATTGCGTGTTTCTGTTCCCTTTTGGGGAGCGAATAACATTCCCAATAATGCACCGGCACTGGTTCCTATCAAAATGCCTAAAAATACTTTTCCTTTTTTCATCTGTTTATTCTGTTTATAATTTGATTTTTACTGGTCAGATG
>SLOR01000126.1 GCA_007132395.1 Bacteroidales bacterium | reverse complement strand
CAGCACTATTGCAATAAGTAAAAGTTTTTTCATGATGTTTTTGTGAGTTTTTACCCGTTCCCTTTTGTGTGTAATGAATGGTTTGCTTTTATTTTTATAAATAAAACCATCATAATTTTATGCAACGAATTCGAGCACTTACAAACAGTTCAAAAATCATGATAAAATTACCTCTTGCTTGGATTAAATACAACTAGGGGAAACACCTAATTTTTATATAGGTAAAAACACCTGCTTTTTGGTCTATCTTATATGGGTGAAATGGCCTGTTTTGGGGTTGCGGATGCCTGTCTGGGGTAGGTTTGTGTTGGTCGGGCAAAAAATATCATCTGAAAACAAAAAAGCCGTTTTCGTATAATTAAACACGAAAACAGCTTCGAGAAAACCCGTATAAGGGATTGTGTAAATTACGGGTGCTATGAACAGCGAAGAATTATTTATTCAACCAGGAAGAGTACATCCATACGAGTTTTTCCTGCTCACGAATATAGTCGCTGGCCATGGCGTTGGTACCTTCATCGTCCATCTTGTCAGACAGTTCCAGTATCTCACGTTGCTTTTCCAGCAAGGTTTTAAATGAGTCCAGCAGGCTCTGCACGCATACCACATCTTCTGATGCATCTTTAGCGGCTTTTATGGCCGATATTTTTACATAGTCTTCAAAAGTGTGAAGGGGTGTACCGCCCAGGGTAAGAATACGCTCGGCAATTTCATCAATCTTGGCATGCAAATCATCGTAAAGCTCTTCAAACTTGGTGTGGAGTTCGAAAAATTTATAGCCGCGAATATTCCAGTGAAAGCCGCGGGTGTTTTGATAAAACATCTGGTAGTTGGCCAGCAGGTCGTTGAGTTTGTCGATGAGTTCTTTAACAGCTTTATTTTCCAGTCCTATTTGATTTGTTTTCATAAAATTTGATTTTTAAGATTATTATTTGATTTATGATTTTTGCAAGGGTTTCTCAAATTCTCCCATAATCTGCAGTTTTATTTCCTTAAGCTTAAAACCTTTAATGTCTTTCTTGCGGAAATAATCACTGAGCAGTTGGTCCAATTCAGGGTCAACGTAATCTTCCATGCGGTCGCTTTGGGTGCAGTACATGTGATGATGGTGATCGGCCATGGCATCGTAGCGCATTACATCGGCCTCGGTTTTTACTTTGCGTATAATTTCCTTGTTTACAAGTACGTCAAGTACATTATAAACAGTTGTAGGGCTGAGACCCGGGAGGTTTTGCGATACTTCCCTGAAAATTTCATCGGCCCGGGGATGATGCAGTTTAAATAATGCCTGCATTACGGCAACCCGCTGAGGAGTTACCTTTAATCCTGCCTGGCTTAGCCTTTGAATGATTTCCTGTACTGTTTCCATTTTTTTAAATTAGAATTATACAAAGATAATAATCATTTGTAAAATGGAATAATTACAAACTAGAAAAAATGTTAAACTATAGTTTGTGTTCAGGAAATTCAATTTAACCTGTTAATCAAACACTGGAGAAAAAAATACAGAAGGGAATTGATAATTAGTATGGTCAGGCAGGATGAAAGGAAGGGGTATAAAAAAAACCGGTCGGTAACCACTCCGACCGGCTCAATCCACAATTAAATAACCACAAAAACTAATACACTGTAAAAACCAATGAGAACTATTGGTGATTTTCATGTTTGTTTGCCTTGAAACAAAAGTATGCAATATTTCATTGCTACCTAAGAAAAAAAAGTTAACGCCTGTTAATTAGTGTTAAAGGCACATGTGTAGAATAGGCAAATATTATTGCTTTTTCTTTGCATCGTATGAAAACCCTCTCAAATACTGATATATGCAATTAAATTTTGTTAAAATCAAAACATTAGTTTTTACTGTTTGTACTTTTACAAAGCGCATGAATTATAGGAGGTTGTCTGATTAGTTAATCAAACCAAATCTTTTTATAAAATGTATGTGTTAGCTAATTAACATTTCCGGTGCTACAGAGGGGCGTTTACCATAACAGGATTGGCGGTATTATATGAGTTTTTACTGAAAAGGCAGGAGTTTGTTGCTTTTTTCAAAAAGTTTCTATGAAGAAGAATGTAATCATATTTGTCATTATCATTATTACTATCTCGCTTTTGGGCTTGATTGGTATTCAGTTTTACTGGATAAGCAATGCCCTTGGAGTTAAGGAAGCCAACTTCAACAGGGGAGTAAGCGAGGCAATTACCTCTGCAATCAATAAATATAATAAGGTGGAAATGGCCAATGCCATTATGCACCGTCAGGATCAGGACCGAAGGGTGGGCCGTATTTTTAATGTACTGGATTCCATCAACAGGGAATACTACCGGGAGATTTTTAATGCCATTGATAATAACCACGGAATAGACGAACAACTTGCCGGCTGGCAAGGTGACCACCAGCAGCAATCTTTTTATCCGGGCTTCGAATCGGGCGAAAGAGGGCTCGCCAACTTTGGCGATACCGCCCAGGCAGACCAGAGTGGTCGCACCCAGGGCTATGCATCCCGGCAAGGGTTTTCTGATAATCCTTACGATGCATTTACCGAATTTTTTCAGCGCTCCAAATTTGTGAATGATTTATTTGATGATTTGTTTTCCAACACCTTGTCTTATTCGCCTTCCTCCGAAGAAAGCCTGCAGCTGCTCGATTCTCTCATCCATTCCGAGCTGAACCGCCAGGGAATCAATACAGATTACGAATTCGGCATATACGATCAGCGCTATAACACGCTCATCGCGCAGAAAACCGGCAGCTATCCCCGTGAGCTCATGCAAAGCGGATACCTATTCAGCTTGTTTCCCAACGCGGTGTTCCGCAGTCCCGAAATATTACTGGTGTATTTTCCCTACCAGAAAACCTATCTGCTTAAACAAATGAACCAGATGACAGCCGTTTCTTTGGTGTTTATTCTTGTCATTATCAGTTCATTTACTTATACCATTATTACCATTATACGTCAGAAAAAGTTATCTTTGATAAAGAATGACTTCATTAACAATATGACCCATGAGTTAAAGACGCCCATATCCACTATCTCGCTGGCATGCCAGGCTTTAAATGACAGGGATGTGCAAAAATCAGAAACCCTTTACCAGACCTACATAAAGGTAATCAATGAAGAAAATGAGCGTCTGGGGATGATGACCGAGAAGGTGCTGCAAACAGCACAACTTGAAAAGGGTAAATTGAGGCTCAACAAGATAGGCTTTAACCTGCATGATGTTATTGAAGATGCCATACATAAGATTGACTTACAGCTCAAAGCCCGTAATGGTCGTATTATTAATCGCCTTGGGGCCGAGTTTAGTTTTCTGGAAGCCGATAAGGTGCACCTTACAAACTTAATTTTCAACCTGCTGGACAATGCCATAAAGTATTCGCCGCAATCGCCCGAAATTACTATTTGTACTGAAAATATGAACAAGGGTATATTGATACATGTTGAAGATAAAGGAATGGGTATCAGTAAGGCCAACCAGAAAAAGATTTTTGATAACCTGTACCGGGTTTCTACCGGGAACATACATAATGTGAAAGGATTCGGACTGGGATTAAGTTATGTAAAAGCTATTGTTGAACTACACGGAGGATATATCAGGTTGCAGAGTGAGTTGAAAAAAGGCTCCCGCTTTTCAGTATTCATTCCTTTTGGCTATAATGATTATCCATCTGCAAAATCATAAAAACAGATTAGGAGGTTAACTACTATGGAGAATAAAAAAATTAAACTTTTACTGGCAGAAGATGATCCCAACCTGGGAACCATTCTTAAAGCATTCCTGGAGGCCAAGGGCTATCCGGTGAGGCTGGCTGTTAACGGGGTAGAAGCGCACAATATGTTTTTGAAGGAATCTTTCGATTTCTGCATTTTTGATGTGATGATGCCCGAAAAGGATGGTTTTACCCTGGCCAAGGATATCAGGAAAATAGATAAAAAAGTACCTATACTTTTTCTCACCGCCAAAACCATGCAGGAGGATATCATCGAAGGGCTAAAGATTGGTGCCGACGATTATCTTACCAAGCCTTTCAGCATGGATGAGCTGCTGCTGCGCATTAATGCCATCCTCAGACGATCCAATATCGAGGATGCTTCTGAATCGCAGAAAACATTCTTTCACATCGGAGCTTACACTTTCGACTTTTCAAGGCAGATTCTCAACTTCAAGGGAGAGGAGAGGAAACTTACATCGAAAGAAGCCCAGCTGCTGAAAATGCTGTGCGACTTCACCAACGATGTGCTCGATCGCTCACTGGCCCTGAAAAAAATATGGCTTGACGACAACTACTTCAATGCACGAAGTATGGATGTGTATATCGCCAAACTGCGTAAGTACCT
>SLOR01000053.1 GCA_007132395.1 Bacteroidales bacterium | reverse complement strand
TTAAATTTAAAAATAAATAACATGCAGAACAAAGGTTTAATTAGGTTTTTTGCTATCGCTTTCGCGGTGGTATGTCTGTATCAGTTGTCGTTTACCTATTTTTCCAGAAAAGTAGAACGTGATGCAAGAGCTTATGCTCAAAGTGAGCGTGTTCAAAGGCTGGCCGGAGAAATAGCTGCAGGCGATGAACTTTTGGAATTAGTTGTGATGGATTCATTAGCACGGGAATACGAGCGCTTTTACCTCGATTCCATGATGGGCGAAACAGTGTTTAACCTGGGAATCAGACAATACAACTTCAGAGAAGTTAAAGAAAGAGAACTCAACCTGGGGCTCGACCTTAGAGGGGGGATGAACGTAACGCTGGAAATTGCGGTACCGGAAATTATCCGCGCCCTTTCAGGCAACAGTCAGGACCCAACCTTTGTAATGGCTATGGAAAATGCCATTGAAGCACAAAGAGGAAGCAGGGATGATTTTGTGGTACTTTTCGGAAGAGCTTTCCGCGAAGCAGACCCCAACGCCAGCCTGGCAGCCATCTTTGCTACCCCCGAAATGCGCGACCGCATCAACTTCAACTCTACCAACGAGGAAGTAATAAGGGTGCTAAACAGAGAGGTGAATGCTGCCATCGACCGTTCATTCCAGATTCTCAGAACCCGTATCGACCGCTTTGGTGTTACACAGCCCAACATTCAGAAGTTGCAAACCTCAGGTCGTATCCTTGTTGAACTCCCCGGTATTAAGGAGCAGGAAAGGGTAAGAAGACTGCTGCAGGGTACTGCCCGCCTGGAGTTCTGGGAAACCTACGAATTTTCCGAGCTTTATCCTTTCTTTGCCGAAGCCAACGAAAGGTTAAGAGAAACTACAACAAGACCTCAAACACAGGCCGAACTGGAAGAAACGCCTGAAGAGCAAATTCCCGAAGAAGCCACTGAGATTGAGGATATTCTGGCAGAAGCAGAAACCGACGAAGACGATCTGCTGGATCTGCTGGCTACCGATATTGACGATCCCCTTGCAATGGATGAAGACCTGGCACGCCAAAACCCTCTCTTTGCAGTACTCAATATGAATATTTTCGTGGATCCCCAAACCGGACAACCCTTCCTGGGCAACGGCCCCATGGTAGGTAGTGCTGCCATAGCCGATACCGCGAGAGTAAACAACATGCTGCGTCAGCCCAACATCAGAAGCTTATTCCCAAGGGAAATGCGTTTGCTGTGGACCGTAAAAGCCCAGGGGCAAGTGGAAAATATTTTGCAACTTATTGCCATTAAAGTTCCAAGCCGTGGCGAACCCCCGTTGACAGGTGAAGTTATCGTAGATGCCCGTCAGGATTTCAGCCCTACAGGTGCTGCCGAAATTTCCATGGCCATGAACAGCGAAGGTGCCCGTGAATGGAGAAGGCTTACTGCCGCCAACATTGGCAAATCTGTTGCCATTGTACTGGATGATTATGTTTATTCATTCCCCACTGTTAACCAGGAGATTTCAGGTGGAAGGTCTTCCATTACCGGAAACTTCAGCGTGGCAGAAGCTCAAGACCTTGCTAACATTTTGCGCGCCGGTTCATTACCTGCTCCCGCACGTATCGTGGAAGAGGCTATCGTGGGTCCCTCGCTGGGTAGAGAAGCTATCTCCAGCGGTCTTACCTCATTCCTTATTGCCTTTATCATCGTTCTGATATACATGGCCATGTATTACAACCGTGCAGGTTTGGTTTCTGACCTTGCACTGGTTACCAATATCTTCTTTATCATGGGTGTACTGGCGTCTCTGGGCGCAGTGCTTACACTGCCCGGTATTGCCGGTATTGTACTTACCCTGGGTATGGCCGTGGATGCCAACGTAATTATTTACGAAAGGATTCTTGAAGAGCTCAGGGCCGGAAAAGGCCAGAAACTGGCTATTTCCGATGGTTACAAGAACGCTTACTCAGCCATCATCGACGGTAATGTTACCACGTTGCTTACAGGTGTTGTACTGTATATATTTGGCTCAGGGCCGGTACAAGGCTTTGCTACTACACTTATAATTGGTATCCTTTGCTCGCTATTCACTGCCATTTTCATCTCAAGGCTGATATTCTCTCACTGGATTGAGCGCAATATCAATATTAATTTCGATACGAAGTTGTCAAAGGATGTTCTCACCAAGGTGAATTTCGACTTCATTGGCGTACGTAAGAAGTTTTATATTATTTCTTCTATCGTTATCCTGGTGGGTATTGGTTCTTTCTTCGCAAGAGGATTGAGCTATGGTGTTGACTTCTCCGGTGGACGCTCTTATGTTGTTCGTTTCGACCAGGATATCAATACCGTTGAAATGCGTTCGGCTCTTATGGCTGAATTTGATGAGGCTCCCGAGGTGAAAACTTTCGGCCCCAATAATCAGGTGAAGATTACCACCACCTTCCTCATTGACGATGAATCTACTACTGCTGACTCACTGGCTGAAAGAAGGCTGTTTGAGGGTATACAGGACTTCTTTGTTACACCCATAACCTTTACCGAGTTTATCTCGGATGATGATGACAAAATCATTGGTCGCATGAGCTCGCAAAAGGTCGGACCCACAGTGGCAGCCGATATCAAGCGGGGAGCCATCCTGAGTATTATTGTGGCCCTGATGATTATCTTCCTTTACATTGCTGCCAGGTTTAAGAAGTGGCAATTTGGTGTGGGAGGCTTGGTTACCCTGTTCCATGACTCTATCATCGTGGTATCACTTTACTCGCTGTTGTACAACATTGTGCCATGGACCATGGAAATCGACCAGACCTTTATCGCGGCCATCCTTACCATTATCGGTTACTCGGTGAACGATACGGTAATTATTTTCGACCGTATTCGTGAAAATACCACCCTGTATCCCAAGCGTGATTTAAAAACCAATATTAACACTGCATTGAATGCAACCCTGTCGCGTACTTTCAATACCTCAGGTACAACCATCGCCGTGTTGATGATTATCTTCCTCTTCGGGGGTGAAGTAATCAGAGGATTTGCCTTCGCGCTTATGATGGGTGTTGCCATTGGTACTTACTCTTCACTCTTTAACGCTACCCCTATTGCTTACGATTTAACACTCATGCAGCAAAAGAGAAAAGCGAAAAAATAACTAGCGTTTACTGAATATAATATAAGAAAAGCCACCCCAAAAAGGTGGCTTTTCTATTTGGGTAAAAAATATCTGGAAATCAATATTTATTGCCTGCTTTGTTTTAAATTTGCCCTTTAAAACCGGATTATGCAACTTCAGCTTCCATTCATTTTACTTTTTGGCATCAGCGGTGGTGAAATTTTTATCATCGTTTTGCTGATTCTTATCTTTTTTGGCCCGAAAAAAATTCCCGAAATCGCCAGAACCCTTGGTAAAGGCATTAACGAGATTAAAAAGGTGCAAAAGGATATTAATGCCGAAATTAACAGGTACTCCAATGAGATTGAAAATCCTGCCAAAAAGGTTCAGGAAGACATTGAGGGATTTAAAAGGGGACTCTATACGGATGAGGATAGCCAAAAGGAAAACAAGGTTGATGCTGAAATGAAAGAAACCCGGGAGCCGGAACTAAATGAAAGCACGGATGATTTGCCCTGGCCTTATAACCAAAATGACCAGGGTGATGACAAGAATATTAATGATGTTGAGGGGAATTCCCAAAAGAAGAAATCCTGAGCCACAAATGCAGATATTTGCCTGCAATTTTAACAAGTCCTTTTCGTTACTCATTAAACATATATTCCTGACTGGTTCAAGCAACAGGCAGCAGTGAAAAAATAGTAACCCATAACCCTCCGGAATACTTATGAAGAATCTCTTCATCCTGATAGTAATTTCTTTTACCGCTTTTCTCATTCCTGATGAGGCATCCGCACAGAACCGCAGGCTGGAACGTGCCGATCAGGCATTTGAAATGCGACAGTATAATGAAGCCGTTGAACTATATCGCAGAGCCTACAACAGGGTAAGGCGCAACGACAGACGCGAAGGCATACGCATTTTGTTTCAGCAGGGCATGTGCTATAAGTACCTCAACGAAAGCCGCAGAGCCGAAACCTTCTTCAGAAGAGCCATAAGAGGAAATTACCCCGACCCCATTGCCATTTATTATTTTGCCGAAGCCCTCATGCAAAATGAGAAGTATGAACTGGCAAAAGAACAGTTTCAACTCTATGCTGAGAAAGTACCCGACGACTGGCGCGGGCCCCACGGAGTCGCTTCTGTGGAAAAAGCCTTGCACCTGATAGAAAACCCGGGATTGTATGAGGTAAACCTCGAGCGTTCGTTCAATTCCCGTATGAACGACTTCGGCCCCACCTTTGCCGACCATCGTAGTA
>SLOR01000229.1 GCA_007132395.1 Bacteroidales bacterium | reverse complement strand
GATAAAAACAAAAACAACTCCGGTAAAACAACAGAAAACTCCAAAACTATGTCAGCAGCAAACAAACCCAATGAGAATGTTTACAAGGGAACCATTTTGGTTTTAGTTATCATAATTGGTGTGCTAACCTTTATGTTAATTACCAGTCGCCAAACCCTTAAAGATGTTTCTACAGAAAAAACTGTAGCAACAGAACGCAATACTGAACTTACGGATGAATTGAATACGGTTCTGGCAGAGTACACCCAGGTGAAAAACGAATACGACAGTGTACTTACCACACAGGATAGTATCATCCAGGCCAATGCTGCCGAAATCAGGAGGCTCATTGACCAGCAAAGCGACTACCACCGTATTCGTCGTCAATTGAATCTTTTGCGCGATATTACACAAAATTATGTGCGTGAAATCGACAGCCTGCATACTGAAAACAGGGTGCTGAAAGCCGAAAACGTTGAAATGCAGCAGGAGATCAGAAGATTTTCGCAACAAACAACAGAACTGGCACAAACCAAGATACAGCTGGAAGAAAAAGTAGAGGTAGCAGCTGCTTTGCGCGCTTACCAGATTAACGCCACGCCCATCAGGCTCAGAGGTCGTGATCGTGAAGAAGAAACCGACAGGGCAAGAAGAACCGACCGTATAAGGGTTTGCTTTACCGTGGCAGAAAACCCCGTGGCCAACCCCGGAAACAAAACCGCATTCATACGTATTGCACAACCCGACGGCAACATCCTGCGTGTAAGCGACGACGATCAATATTCCTTTATTCAGGGGCAAGACACCCTGCAGTTCAGCATGAGAACTCAGTTTAACTATCAGAATATGGACACCGACGTTTGCCTGTACTGGGATCAAAGCCAGGACTACGAAGAAGGCATGTACCTGGTGTCGTTATTTACCGAAGAGTATCGATTGGGAGAAACCCAATTCTCGCTCAGGTAAGAAGTTAAATCACACAAAACCAAAACCCTTATATCATGGAAAAAGACAATAATAAGGATGTAACCACAAGCGAGCGCACCCGCTCCAACGGGTCCTCAGGAATAATCATTTTCCTTGCAGTGCTGGCCATTTTGCTGGCTGTTGGCGCTGCTCTTGTGCTTCGCCAAATGCTCAAAGCAAAACATGAAGCCCAGGTGGCTTCTACCCAGGTAGAGCATGTGAGCGAAGAAAGAGACACCCTCCTTAAAAAACTTGATGAACTTGAGGCATCCTATACTTCACTATCTGCCACCAACCAGGAACTCGACAATCAGTTGGTGGAGGAAAGAAGACGGGTCAACCAGCTGCGTGCCCAGATAAGGGCAGGAGTTACCGGAGAAGGTGATGCAGGCCCCATTCGTCAGCGCATAGAAGAACTGGAAGCCCAGCTGGAGGAGTACCGCCAGCAGGCCGAGTTTATGGAAGCCGAAAAGCAAAGCATGGCTGCCGAAACTGCGCAGATGCGCTCAGCACTCACCCAAACTGCCTCCCGCAACCAGGAGCTGGAAACCAAAAACAGGGAGCTGGAAGAACAAGTTGAGAAAGCAGGTTTCCTTACCATCTCCAACCTGGAAGGCACTGCACTAAGAGAAAGAAGAAGAGGTGACGAACCCACCGACCGGGCCCGTCGTACCGACAAGCTCAGGGTGTGCTTTACCATCAACCAGAACCTGGTAGCAAACCCCGGCAACAGAGACTTTTTTGTGAGACTTATCGACCCCTCCAACCAGGTACTCTCAACTTCGCCCGACAACACGCTTGAGTTTGAAGGTGAAACCATACAGTACTCCATCCGCCGTACCATCAACTTCCAGAACAACTCTCAGGATGTTTGTGTGGTATGGGATCAAAGCGAGAGGTTCGAAAAAGGATATTACAACGTGGTGGTATTTACCGAAGGCAACGAGGTGGGATACAAACTTTTCCAGCTCGATTAAACCCGTAAATCCCGCACGATTTAACTACCTACAGGCCGGAAGCAGAACAACTGCTTCCGGTTTTTTGTGGGATAAAAATTATTACTTTTGTGCCTTTGTCATTTTTATAGCATTTTTTATCTGAATAAATTTCTGAACCATGAAGATATCTTTCAACTGGCTTAAAAACTACCTTGACATCAATGATAGCCCTGAAAAAGTGGCCGAATGGCTTACCGACTGCGGACTGGAAGTGGAAGGACTGGAGAGAACAGAATCCGTAAAAGGAGGAATGAGAGGAATTGTTATCGGAGAGGTGCTCAGTTGCGAAAAACATCCCGATGCCGACCGGCTCACCCTTACCACCGTAAATCTGGGCACAGAAGTAGTACCCATTGTGTGCGGAGCACCCAACGTTGATAAAGGACAAAAAGTGGTAGTCGCCACCGTGGGCACCACGCTTTATACCCCCACCGGAGAAAGTTTCGAAATTAAAAAAGCAAAAATAAGGGGTCAGGAATCCATGGGGATGATATGCGCTGAAGATGAGCTGGGCCTGGGTGACAATCATGAAGGAATCATGGTACTGGAATCCTCTGCCCGGGTTGGCACCCCCGCAGCTGAATATTTTAATATAGAGGAAGACTACTGCATTGAAATAGGCCTTACTCCCAACCGTATCGACGCGGCTTCACACATGGGTGTGGCACGCGATCTGGCGGCCGTTATCAACCACCTGATGCCCGAACGAAAACTGCAACTGAAAAAACCCGACATCAGCAGCTTTCGCCCCGATGAAGATACCGCAGGTACACAAATCATCATCGAAGACGAAGAGGCATGCCCCCGATATGCCGGATTATGCATTGCAGGTGTAAGCGTGCAGGAATCGCCTGACTGGCTAAAAAACAAACTTAGCATCATTGGACTGAAGCCCATCAATAATCTGGTGGATATCACCAACTACGTGCTTCATGAAACAGGACAGCCCCTGCATGCCTTTGATGCGGATAAAATTACCGGCAACAAGGTAATTATCCGTAAGCCGGCCAAAGACACTCCTTTTGTTACCCTCGATGAAGAGGAAGTAAAGCTCACGGGCAACGATTTGATGATTTGCAACGAGAAAGAGCCCATGTGCATGGCTGGTATTCTGGGAGGCGTTCAATCCGGGGTAACAGAAAGCACGAAGAATATCTTCCTGGAAAGCGCCTATTTTGATGCTGCCACCATAAGAAAATCGTCCAAGCATCACGCCATCAATACCGATGCATCCTTCCGCTTCGAAAGAGGTGCCGACCCTGAAATGACGCTGTTTGCCCTGAAAAGAGCTGCAATGCTTATAAAGGAAATTGCCGGCGGAAAAATCACTTCCGATGTAATTGACGTTTATCCCCAACCCATTGAAGCACATAAGGTAGAGTTCCGCTATACCACTGCCGACAGGCTTATTGGCAAGAAGATTGAAAAAGAAACCATTAAAAATATCCTTCACTCGCTGGAAATAGTAATAGTGCAGGAAACAGATGATACCCTTTTGTTGCAGGTTCCCCCCTTCAGGGTAGATGTAACCCGTGAAGCGGATGTAGTAGAAGAAATTTTGCGCATATATGGCTACAACCAGGTGGAGTTGCCCGAACGCCTGCACTCTTCCATCGTTGCTACTCCCAGCCCCGATAAGGAAAAGCTCCAGAATATTGCCGGCGACCTGCTCAGCAGCAGGGGCTTCGTGGAAATCATGAACAACTCTCTTACCAAAGCCTCCTATTACGAAAGTGATTTGTGGCAAGCAGAAAGCATTGTAAAAATACTCAACCCCCTGAGCCAGGATTTGAATGCAATGCGCCGCAGCCTCTTCTTCGGTGGAATGGAAACCCTGCAATGGAACCAAAACCGGAAGGTAGCCGATCTGATGATTTACGAGTTCGGCAACGTGTATCGCAAAACCGGAGATAAAAACACCTCCGACCCCAAAAAACTCCCGGGGTATGATGAGCAGCGTATGCTCACCCTTTTCATGACAGGCAACACCCGCCCCGAGAGCTGGCAAGCCCCGCAAAAGGCTTTTACCTTGTTCGACCTCAAAGCAGAAGTACTCAACCTTTTGCAAAAGATAAACATTCCCATGGAAGAGGTAAAAACGGAAAAGATAGCAGCCGAAGGCCTGTTTGAAGCAGGCTTGCGCTATACCCTCAACGGTAAAACGTTGCTGGAGATGGGTGAGGTGGCACGTAAATTCCTGAAAGCTTTTGACCTGAAACAAGATGTGCTTTATGCTTCCGTTAACTGGGACCTGGTGCTGAAACTCACCGGGAAAAAACCCATCGTTTATAAAGAAATACCCAAATTCCCTGAAGTACGCCGCGACCTGGCCCTGCTGATTGCAGGCGACGTGCAGTTTGAGCAAATTGAACAAATCGCCTATAAGAGCGAAAGAAAGTTGCTG
>SLOR01000228.1 GCA_007132395.1 Bacteroidales bacterium | reverse complement strand
GGGCTGTCAAAAACATCACCACTTGCAACCCAGGCACATTTGTTATCATAAAACTGCAGGGGAAAAGCTGCCCGTATTCCCTTGGGGATTTTCATCTCTATTTCTTCATGGGCCATGATACGGTAATCAGTGGCTGAGCGAGTGAGGTCAAAAACATAGAAATATCCTTGCCCGGCAATGGCGTTAGGGTAGAGGTTTTTTATGAAAGGATGAACTCCCTCCAGGGAATCGCGGTATTCAAATACCCGCACCAGTTGCTTGTTGTAGGTAAGGACTAGGCGATCGGGGGTTTGGACAGGGTTGCCGGCCAGCTGCCCCATGAGGAACATTATCAGGAAAAAGAGTTTTATTCCTTTGATTGGATTCTCTCGCCGGTTTTGCAAGCTTAAATGCGGAGCTTCACTTGCACAAATAGCGTTCGGGTTAATTTCTTTCATGTTGATTTAATTTCTTTAAACTTACAAAAAATATCGGCAAAATAAAAGCGGTGAAAGGGTAAGAATTGCCGAAAATCATTCAATAATATGATATAAAATCCTGCAAATGAAGTAAATTTGTGCGTATTGCCCGGTACTCTTTACTGATTGTGCCTGGGTTGAATAAGCCACGGGAATGAGTTCCCATCTGTAATATTATTGCCTCTCCCTTTTATTACAGCATGCTGCCTTCAGGAGCTTGAATTTTACTTGTTGAAAGTAATTTAAAGGTTCATCTGTTGAAGGACATTATGTGGATACAGCAAAATATTTTTTTGAGTTACAGGACATGAAATCTCTTGGTGTTTTTTTTTTTTTTTTTTTGTTTTGTGAGTTTGCCACGGTTCATGGTCAACGAGACCCTGCATTGGTTGTTGTATTTCCTGAGCGTAAGAAGGAAGGCTTTTATTACCTGTCAGATTCCGTAATTGCCAGTGAAATTGCCTCCTTTAACTTTGTGGGAAACATTTATGGGTGTCGTCCTTCCCCGCCATTAATATCTTATACCCTGATAGAGATGAGCCATTCGCGGGTGGTTTTTCGCCATGAGGATAACCAGCTTATCATTGAAACGGGGGCATTCCGCCCGGACAGACAACGATTACAGTTTTATCGGCGAAGTGGTTATTTATATAAAATTGATGGGAGGTATTTTTATGGGAACGACGGAAAGATTCCTCACAGAAAAATACTTTCCATCAATGCCATTATTAAAGGCGATACCTTGCCCTTACCAACTTATGCCTTCGTAGATATTTTTGAGCCCAATCTGTGCCTGCGTAAATTTTTCCCTTCGCGCATTGACTGCCACGTAGCAGTGTATGGGTCACTGGACAGGAAGCGGGTTTACGTGTATATGTACATTGGCCAAATTCCTTATCTGTATGAAATAACATGGATTATCCGCAAGGGGAAATATGTCGGCAGAGTAGTGGATTACGCTTATTAATCCGGGCTTTAACCTTCTCTTTTCTTTCCTCCCGATTAATGCAAGCCCTAAAAACCAAGTCTGAAAAATAAAAGAACTTCTTACCTTTGCCTGCAATGTATAATGCTCAGATGAAAGTTTCATGGAAAATTATTTCTCCTCAAAGCATAAAAAAATAGGTATCCTTGGGGGTGGTCAGCTCGGAAAAATGCTGCTGGATGTCACCCGTCGTTACGATTTATATACCAAAGTGCTCGACCCCTCTGCCGATGCCCCCTGTTCGGTGGGTAGTAAAGAATTTGTGCAGGGCAGTTTCAACGATTACAACACAGTAATGGCCTTTGGGCAAGACTGTGATGTGATTACCATTGAAATAGAAAACGTCAATACACAGGCGCTAAAGGATTTACAGGCTCAGGGTAAAAAGGTTTTCCCCCAGCCTGCTATTGTGGAACTGATTCAAAATAAAGTCCTTCAGAAACAGTTTTATATCGACAATAATTTGCCCACATCTCCCTGGTTTGGATTTAAGAATAAAGCAGAGATGGTGCGGAAGATAGAGAAAAACTCCGTGCAACTTCCTTTTGTATGGAAGGCTGCTGTGGGAGGTTATGATGGACGGGGGGTAATTATCGTTAGGAGCAAAGCCGACATGGAGAACATCCCTGACATGCCCGGACTAATAGAAGAGCTGGCGGCCATTGAACATGAAATTGCCATCGTGGCAGCACGCAATGAGGCAGGAGAGATACAAACGTTTCCTGCCGTTGAAATGGCTTTTCATCCCGTGGCTAACCTGGTGGAGTATGTTTTCTGTCCTGCACTTTTGCCTGACATCATTATGGAAAGTGCAGGCAATATTGCAAAAAACCTGGTGGAAAAGCTGAAAATTGTGGGCTTGCTGGCAGTGGAAATGTTTGTAACCCCAAAGGGTGAAATATGGATAAATGAATGTGCCCCGCGGGTACACAACAGCGGACACCTTACCATTGAAGCCTGTATTACATCGCAGTTTGAACAGCACCTGAGAGCCATACTGGGGTTTCCCTTGGGAAGTACACAACTCATAAGGCCGGCAGTAATGGTCAATCTCACCGGCGAGGAAGATTTTACCGGGCCGGTATTATACGAGGGTGCCGAAAAGATGCTATCACTGGAAGGCGCTTACATGCACCTGTACGGGAAAACCCAAACCCGGCCCTACCGCAAAATGGGCCACGTAACCCTTACGGCGGAAACACTTGAACAGGCAAGAGAAAAAGGATTGAAGGTAAAAGATATACTAAAAGTAAAATCAATATAATCATGGGTAAAAAAGTAGCCATTGTAATGGGCAGCGCTTCCGACCTGAAGGTTATGGAAGAAGCCGTAAAGGTGCTGCAGGAGCTAAATGTGGAAGTAGAAGTAGATATTGTATCAGCCCACCGTACTCCGCAAAAAATGTTTGACTTTGCAAAAGATGCACACCTGAAAGGCTTCGGAGTTATCGTTGCCGGTGCCGGCGGAGCAGCTCATTTGCCCGGAATGATAGCCTCCCTCACACCCCTGCCTGTAATCGGGGTGCCTGTAAAATCATCCAACAGCATTGACGGGTGGGATTCGGTGCTCTCCATTCTGCAGATGCCTGCCGGAGTACCCGTGGCAACAGTGGCACTGGATGGTGCCCGCAATGCCGGAATTCTGGCAGCACAGATACTGGGTGCACAGGATGATGCGCTGCTGCAGCGTATCCTTGCCTTCAAAAAAAACCTTGAAGAAAAGGTGAAGATAATGAGCGAGGAAACAAAGGCAAAATTCAAATAGAATTCATTGTTGAATACTTATCAAACACAAAATAATACAGATTATGACTAACACTGCTCTTGAAAATGCATCCCTTATTGCCCTGCGCGATTGTATGGGCCTGAAAGAAAATGAAACGCTGCTCATTGTTACCGATGAAATAAAACGTGAAATAGGTTTAGCACTGCATGAGGCAGGAAAAAATTTGTGTAAGGAATCCATTCTCGTGGAAATTCAATCGAGAGAAATTAACGGACAGGAGCCCCCAAAGGGTGTTGCAGAACTCATGAAGACGGTAGATGTGGTTGTTTGCCCCACGGCAAAATCCCTCACACATACCGATGCACGCCGTGAAGCCGTTAAGCTGGGTGTTCGCGTGGGTACCATGCCCGGTATCACGGTAGATGCCATGGCCCGATGCCTCAGCGCCGACTATGATAAAATTATTGATCTTACAATGCATATTGCCCAAAAGCTGGAAGGTGTTTCCAATATCAGGGTGGTAACGGATAAAGGTACTGATATTACCATGCCTGTAAAAGGACGCAAAATACTACCCAGCACCGGCGTGTTGAAAAACAAAGGCGAAAGTGGTAATCTGCCTTCGGGTGAGGTTTACCTGGCACCCTGGGAAGGAAAATCCAACGGCAAGGTTGTCATTGATGGCTCCATGGCAGGTGTAGGCATTATCAAAGAACCTATTGTGGTGGAAGTGAAAGACGGATATGCTGAACAAATCAGCGGAGGCAAAGAAGCACAGAAGCTTACCGAACTCTTTGAAAAGGCTGGCCGTGAAGCGCGTGCAGTGGCAGAGTTTGGCATTGGCACCAACTATAAGGCGATACTTACCGGCATGATTCTGGAAGATGAAAAAGTCTTTGGAACCATACACGTTGCATTTGGCAATAACATCACCATGGGCGGAAATATTTCCGTAAACAGCCATATGGACGGATTGGTTACCGAACCCGATGTGTACTTCGACGATGAACTGATTATGCAAAAAGGGAAAATGGTGGGGTATGAGGTTTAAAAGGTTTGAGGTGTTGGGCTTAGGGTTTGAGAAATAGAGAACGGAAACCGGGAACTGTGAAGTTGAATAAATACTAACAATAGCCACGCAGAGTCCTTAACGCAGAACTCTGCAATCAATATATAATAATGGATATT
>SLOR01000313.1 GCA_007132395.1 Bacteroidales bacterium | reverse complement strand
GTAGAAGAAGGTTCTGTATTCAACCGCCCTGAAAAAACCAAATGGTATTGCCGCAAGTGCGGTTACATTTATGAAGGGGAAAAAGCATTGAAGAACTGCCCCACTTGTGCCCATCCCCAGGCATATTTTGAAGAGTGGAGGGAGAACTACTAAATTTGTTTCGCTCAACAAAAAAAAACGGGTTGCTTCAGAGGAGGCAACCCGTTTTGCTTTTATGTCAGTTTGTATTAGTCGAGCAACAATGCTACCCCAACTGCGCCGATACCTGCGCTGATGGCAAGCACGGGCGATACCTCCATGATATATTTGGGAGCCTGTCCGGTAAGGGTTTCCATCTCTTTGGCATACCACTTTGCCGTTTCGGGGTCTTTGGCATGCACGATGCAATAGCCCCATAACTTTTTGTCGCCGATGAAATTCCTGGCATGTTTGAGGGTTTTTTCCAGGCTGCCTTTATAGCTGAATGCTTTATCGAAAAGCCTGGCACTGCCGCTTTCATCAATAGCAATAATGGGCTTGGTGTTAAGCAGGTTGCCGATAAAGCCTTTAGCAGGGCTTACTCTTCCGCCTTTTACGAACGATTTAAGTGATTTGGCGCCCACAAAAAGTCTGCTTTTATTAGTCCACTGGGCTCTCATATGCAAAATTTCTTCATGGGTAAACCCTTCCTCTATGGCTTCTGCAATGCGCAGGGCAATTAAGCCCGCGGCACCACTGGTTTGGCGAGAGTCAAGTACATCAATTTCTTTATCGCCTTCTGCCTGAATCTTTTCCGCTGCTTTTTTACTGTTGGCAAAAGTACCGCTCAAAACACTAGAAATATGCAGCGAAATAATAGACTCGTAATGCGTTGACAAATAGCTGTAAGTGTTGGTGATATCCTTGATGGCAGGCTGCGAAGAAGTAGGATATACATCAGAAGTTTCCAGCAGTTCGAAAAATTTCTCCTGGGTTATGGTAAGGCGATCCAGGAACTGGCTCTCTCCGAAAAACACGTTTAAGGGTACTACATGTATCTGGTGTTGTTCTATTATTTCTTTTGGGAGATCGCATGTTGAATCGATTACCAGGGCAATATCATGCTTGCGACGGTGGGCAATGTCATTCTGCCTTACCATATCATCCACCTTTTGATAAAGAATACTGCTTACATCGGCCAGGTGGGCAAAAATCTCTTCAGGTTGATTGGTGTGAATGTGGATTCGCATGCGGTTTTCAGGTCCCGCCATTACCAATGAATCACCCATATTAGAGAGGAATTCCTTAACGGCAACCTTTTCTGCACTTTTTAATGAAATCAATGCTTCTGTACAATAGCGAAATTCACTTTCCTCATGTTCGGCCAGCACAATTGCATCTTGCTGTATGTTAACTGCTTTAAAACTGAGTATTTTCTTTACGTTCTCCTTTTGAAAAATCTGGTTAATGCCTTCCAGAAATATCACGAAGCCCTTTGCTCCGGCATCTACAACATTATTCTGTGCCAGAATTTTCAATTTTTCGGGAGTTTTTGCCAGCGATTCCTGTGCTTTTACCAGCGATTCTTGCATAAGCTGTTCAAATGATTCAAACTTATCTTTAAGCTGGTAAATAAATTCTGCCCACTCACGCAGTACGGTAATGATAGTGCCTTCTACAGGGTTGGCTATGGCCTGATACGCATAATCTACGGCTTTCATCATGGCCTCGGCAAACGACTCAAGTGTAATTTCTTTTTGATCTTCTATTTCATTGCTCATGCCATAAAGAAACTGGGCAATGATGATTCCGGAGTTGCCTCTGGCACCGGTTAAGGCTGCTTCAGCAATTGCCACAGAGGTTTGCTTGATGTTATTGCTGGGTGTAGTGTTCTCAACAATAGAGCGGAAAGTAGATGCCAGGTTGGTGCCGGTGTCGGCATCGGGTACCGGGAAAACATTCATCTTGTTGAGCATCCTCTGGTTTTCAAACACGTTGAAAGCTCCGGCGAGAAAGCTATAATACAGTCTCTTGCCATCCAGTAAAGTTTGTTTAGCGGTAACAGGGGTTTCGTTCATTGTAATGATTTTTTCAAAAGCTATTCCCTGTCAGACTATTGGGGAATATATCATGCTTGTTAAGGGGTGCAAAGATAATATTTTTTTGATTTTTACCTGCAGGAATTAAACGTCTATTTAAAAAAGGGAAAAGCAAGGCTGATTGGCACAACCCTGCTTTCACCATTACTGCTGTGCTTTCGGATAAAGCGAAAACTGACCGGCATTTATTATCAGTCTTTTCTGCTATGTGGGTATAAATCGGGAAAGCGCCCGGGTTTGTATTGATGCATGAGTTCGTAAATGGCATCAAAAACATCTTCTGCGTTGGGGTTGGAGAAATAATCTCCGTCGCTGGAATAGGCTGCCCTGTGGTCTTTAGCGGTAACGGTTAGGGGCTTGGCATCAAGGTAGAGGTAGCCGTTCTGGTCTTCCAGCACTTTCTGCATCATATACGCCGTAGCTCCACCGGGAACGTCCTCATCAAAGAAAACGATTTTGTTGGTTTTCTTCAGAGACTCTACTATGGTGTGGTCAATGTCGAACGGAAGAAGGGTTTGAACGTCGATTAGCTCAACGGAGATTCCGTATTCCTTAAGCTGGTCGGCGGCATCCTCGGCAATGCGTACGCACGAACCGTAGGTAACCAGTGTAATGTCGTCTCCCTGCTGCAATACCTCGGGCTTTCCCAGAGCAACGGTGAACTCACCGATATTATCGGGCCTGGGTTCTTTGAGTCTATAGCCATTAAGGGGTTCGATAATGAGCGCCGGGTCATCACTTTGCAGCATGGTGTTGTAAAAACCTGCTGCCTGTGTCATGTTTCGCGGTACCAGCACATGTACTCCCCTTATGGAGTTGATAACCATGCTCAGGGGGCTGCCCGAGTGCCATATTCCTTCAAGTCGGTGTCCGCGTGTGCTGATGATAAGGGGTGCTTTCTGCCCGCCTACTGTACGATAATGCAGGGTTGCAAGGTCGTCGCTTACCACCTGCAGGGCATAGAGCAGGTAGTCGAAATACTGAATTTCGGCAATGGGACGCAGGCCCCGCAGAGCAAGCCCGAGAGCCTGACCCAGGATGGTTGCCTCTCGGATGCCGGTATCGCTCACACGCAATTCGCCGTATTTGGCTTGCATGCCCTCAAGGGTTTGGTTTACGCCACCGATTTTCCCAACGTCCTCACCAAAAATCATGGTTTGAGGATATTTGCTGAAAATTTTATCATAATTTTCCACAAGGATTTCTCTCCCGTTTACTCTTTTGCTGCTTTGCGAATAGGCGGGCTTTACTTCTTTTACTTTCAATGCCGATTTCTCTGACTCGCTATACAGATGCGAGCTGTAGCGTCGGTTACTCTCCTGAAGTGCGTTTTCCAGCCACTTGCTCACCTGCATTTTAAGGGATTCTTCGGTGGTGCAGGTGTGGCATATGAGGCGCAGGATTTTCTTTGCCGCCCCCACAACATCTTTGCGGATGGGTTCGCCTACCCTTTTCAGGTCTTGAATGAGGGTGTCAATTTTATCTACTTTAAGGCACTGGCATTGCGTAATGTTTACCATATCCACAAACTCATCGCGCATTTTGCGGATGGGTTGTTGATATTTTTCCCATGCTTTTTTGCGGGCCGTTTTTACGGTATCAGCAGCTTCTTTTTCAATCTTTTTTAAATCTTCAGCAGAAGCTATATTGCTCTCCAGAATCCATGTGCGCATCTGGTTGAGGCAGTCGTATTCTTTTTCCCACTCCATGCGCTTTTCATCCTTGTAGCGCTCATGCGATCCGCTGGTGGAGTGCCCCTGGGGCTGGGTAACCTCCCTGATGTGGAAAAGAACGGGTACATGTTCCTTACGGCAAATATCGACGCCTTTTTTATAGGTTTCCACCAGCTCAGGGTAGTCCCATCCTTTTGCCACGAAAATTTCAAATCCCGGATTGTTCTTGTCTCTCTGGAATCCTTTCAGGGCTTCCGATATGCTTTTTTTGATGGTCTGGTAATCGATTGGAACGCTGATACCGTAGCCATCATCCCACACCGACATGGCCATGGGCACTTGCAGCACCCCGGCAGCGTTCATAGTTTCCCAGAACAAGCCTTCGCTTGTAGAAGAATCGCCGATGGTTCCAAAGGCTACTTCATTGCCGTTGCTCGAGAAGTTTTTCTGAATAGCTTTGTCAGGATGGTGTTTATATACTTTGGACGCCTGAGCCAGGCCCAGCAAGCGGGGCATCTGACCGGCAGTGGGGGAGATGTCGGCGCTTGAGTTTTTGCCTGCCATGAGGTTTTTCCAGTTTCCGTGCTCATCCAGGCTGCGGGTGCCGAAGTGGTTGTTCATCATTCG
>SLOR01000020.1 GCA_007132395.1 Bacteroidales bacterium | reverse complement strand
TTCCGAAAACGATGCTACGGTGATATGCATGCGTTTTTGTTTCCCGATAATAACTACTTCATCTCCTTTTTCTATGCCCGGTATATCGGAAACATTTACCGTCATGGTGTTCATGGTTACCGTGCCGATAACAGGCACCCGCCTGCCTCTGATAAGTACACGGCCCATGTTGCTCAATGAGCGGCTGAAACCGTTGGCATAGCCCACAGGCACAATGGCCACCTTCATCTTCTTGTTGGCCAGGTAGCTGGATCCATATCCTATAAATTCGCCAGCTTCCACATCATTTACCGCCATTACCCTCGACTTCCACGAAATAAGCCTTTTCAAAGGGTCGCTGTCCTGGGGGTCTTTCCTGAAACGAAACATCTGGGTTTCGGGGCTGGGCCAGAAGCCGTATTGTGCAATGCCCACCCGCACCAGGTCCATAATAGTGGTAGGGTAGGAGAGTACGGCTGCCGAACAGGCAGTGTGTTTTTTCAGTGGTAACAAATCATGACGCCAGAAATGCCTGTAAAACTTGCGGTACAGTGCAATCTGCTCCCTTATGCGTACATAATTGGCAATGCTTTCGGCACCGGCATAATGGGTGCACAGGCCTTCAAAAATGTAATGCTCCCGGTTCTTTTTCATCAAGTTAATAAGCTTGGGCATATAGCTGTAATCGAATCCGGTGCGGTGAAACCCGGTTTCCGCTTCTATATGCACGCGGGCGGGTTTGCCCAGCTTTCGGGCTACTTCAAAGGCCTTCTCCAGCCTCGTCGTGTCAAAAACAAAAAACTCCACATCTTCCTTAATGGCCCATTCAATCTCCTCGTCATCCAGCATTCCCATAATCATCACATCAGAAGAAGCAGATTTTATATTACACACCTGCAGGGCTTCAGATGCTGAAAAAACACTGAAATGCGACAGCCCGGCTTCCTCGGCCATGGGTACGATGTTTTCCACCCCATGCCCGTAAGCGTTGCCCTTGATAACCGACGATATCACCGGCTTTTCTCCCACCAGGCTGCGCAGGTATTTGATGTTCTTGCGGTAAGCGGATTTGCTGATTTCAATGTGCGATGTGTGAAACATGTTTTATATGGGGTTTTGGAATAATTAAACAGGATGCATCAGTCGTCCATGATTTTTAAAAGGCTATGGTAAAATACCTGTACGGCCGGGGGTAGCACTTCATCGGGAAAGTCGTAATCATTGTTGTGCAGCCCCGGGCTGTTGGTGCCGCTGCCAATGCCAAAGAGCATCCCTTTAAAGTGGGAGGTGAAATGGCCGAAATCTTCCGACCAGCGAAAGGGTTCGTCAATGGCAATGTATTCTTCACCCAGTTTTTCGCAAACCCCTTTCAGGGTGTTTACCAATTGCGCATCGTTGATGGTGGCAGGAAATTCTTCCGTATAGCTGATGTCAATCTTCATCTTGTGGTCTTCGGCCAGGGTGCGGCAAATCCTTTCGGCCTCTTTTACCATCACCTTCATATCGTCGTTGTAGAAAGTACGCAGGGTAGCCATTACCACTCCTTTGCCGGGATTGGTGCCGAAGGCTACTTCGCCCAGCTTCGCGTGGATGATGGTGGCCAGGGCAAAATCTTTAAAACGATCGGCTTTCTTTTGGGGTATCTGAGGCAGCTGCAACATCAGTTCGGCCATCATGGCGGCGGGGCTGTTGCCCTGCTCCGGATGGGCCGCGTGGCTGGAGGCCCCCTTTATCTGTATTATCATCCCGGTGGAAGCCGCCGCGAAAGGTCCTTCCTTGCATACGATGCCCCCTTTTTTAAATCCCGGCAGGTTGTGTAAGGCTATGGCCACATCGGGCTGTATCATTTTGAAGGCTTCATCGGCAATCACCTTTGCCGCACCTTGTCCGGTTTCCTCCTCGGGCTGAAACAACAAAACCACCCTTCCCTTTTTCAGGGGATGCTCCTTCAACACCAGGGCCAGCCCGGCCAAAATGGCACTATGCCCGTCGTGCCCGCATTTGTGCGCAACGCCTTCGTTTTGCGATTTGTGAGAAAAAGTATTTACCTCCTCTATGGGCAGGGCATCCATATCGGCCCGCACAAGCACCGTAGGGCCATCACCCCCAAAATCATATACTGCCGCAATACCATAGCCTCCCAGGCCCGTAATGATTTTGTGAGGATGGGCGGCTTTTATAAATTTTTCAAGGTGTGCAGCTGTGTTTTTCTCTTTACCCGATAGCTCGGGGTGGCGGTGCAGCCAATGGCGCAAGGCAAGCAGTTCTTTTATCTGTGTGTTGTTAAGTAATTCCATGTTCGGTTATTTGTGGCCGCAAAATACTAAAATCAAAGAGAAAAGAAAAATTCAGCGGTGTATTTGAAAGGATTTATGATTATCCGTTTTCTTGCCAGTAAAACGTATCCGTGACTTATGGTTGTATTCAACCGCGGCCGGAGTAAATTGGCGGTTAATTCATTTTTATAGTTACGGCGCGTCATGCTGAGCGCAGCGAAGCTTCTCGTAATTTTAACCGGACAACAATATTTCGATATACAAAATTACTGCTCCCTCAGGCTGATTTTTACTTCACGGGCTATATCCAGGGCCGTGGTGAGGGTAGATAAATCTTCAAACAGTTCTCCTGTAGCCCCCGACCAGTGGCTATGCCCGATGGGTTGCATAAGGTAATGGGGTTGTAAGTCGTCGAGATGGATGGTGGCTTCGTACACCAGGGCGGGCTGACTGGAAGTCATGTAGTTCTCATCACCGGGAAAGCGGTTGTTGTGCCAGTGATGGTTCCAGTTCCACGACTGATTGATTTCCATGAGCACCCTGAATACGCGGGGTATATCCTCCCCAACGCGGGTGTGCAAAATAAAATCTGCCTCGGGGGTGGGGCCGGTAATGGCATCGGGCAAAGGATTGTCCTGGGTGGGGATGTAATAGCCATCGTGGGCTTTTACACCTCTCTGGTGGCCCCAGTAAGGCAATGCTGCCGGGCGGCGCACAGGGCCAGGCTGCCAGCGGCCCGAGCCGGGATCGCCATGGCGAAAATATCCCCTTGCAATAGATTCAGCCACATACAGGGCATGCAGGTACTGTCCGGCGGTGTCTTCCACCCAAAATGCCATAAGAGGGTGGTTGTGAGATGCTCCCCGCCGGAAGCTAATTTGTAACGAAATCCCTTGCTCCTGGGGTAGCGTTTCAAATTCCTGCGGAGGCACTACACCCCGCCTGCGTTGTCGTTGACTTTGTTCTGAATCGGATAAAAATGCCGTGGCCAGTGGAAATGCAAAAGCAATCAATAAAAATGAAACAATGGCTCCCGAAAATATATTCTTCATGGTTGTGTGTTTTTTAAAATTCGAACATGATGCCTATGCTGGGCAAAACCGTACCCGTAGTATTTTGCAGCTGTCTCAGCTCGTAACGCTCTACACCATCGCTGTCGGTAAAAGCACCGTTGCCTTCGTTGCGCAGCAGGTTGGGTGGCAATTGTGCCTGAAAGTTATACACATTCTGTATATCCAGGTAAAACATCAATGAAAAGTTGTCGAAAAAGTATTGCTTGTCGATGCGCAAATCCAGCTGGTGAAAGGCAGAGAGTCGCTGGGAGTTAAAACGGGCATAATCCAGGTAGCCCTGCCTTTGCGCATCCCATGCCTCACGACGGCTCGACAGCTCCAGGTCGAATGGCGTGTAGGGTGCCCCGCCCGAAAAACGCCATTTGGCACCAATATCCCAGTTGCGGGGCAGCTTGCGTGAGGCGGTGAGGTTTACCAGGTGGCGGCTGTCCCAGGCCGAAGGAATGTAATCATTGGTGCGTACATCCTTAAACTCGCTTCTTACGAAGGTGTATGACAAAATGATGTTGAGCCCCCTGAAGCGCTGCTCGCGATACAACAGCTCAGCTCCATAAGCCCTGCCGCTGCTGGTGGAGGTAACTTCCTCATCCCCAAAAATCCCGAAATCAGCACTCTTGCTGCCCAGGGCCACCGAGTCGGCCACAGAAAAGGGGTATTGGAAATAATTTTTATAAAATCCTTCCAGGGTAATCTTGGTTTGTCGGGTGGGAAGGTATTCAAAGCCGCTCACATAATGGTCCACCCCGATGTATTGCAGGTCATTCTCCTTGTTGCGCAGCATACCTTGGCGGTCGCGGTAGCCCAGGGTAGTGTAGGGGGGGAGCTGATAAAACCGGCCGGTGCTGGCACTCAGACCCAAATTGTCGCGCAGCTGGTAAGAGGCCGACAGCCGTGGCGAAAACTGCCTCAGAGGATTGCTCATGGGAGTAGTCATTAACGAACGCCCTGAATTATTCAGAGGCGTAATTGCCGGCGTTCCTTTTGTGGATGTGGTGACCACCATGCTCGACGAAAGCATTCCGCTCACCACCGCCGAATACGAC
>SLOR01000342.1 GCA_007132395.1 Bacteroidales bacterium | reverse complement strand
GGTAATTGTATTCATTTTTTGAAAAAAAACATGTATGTTCGTCCGGTTATTCTGATGAATTGCCTGATAAGTAATGGAGAAAACTGCCAAGTCGAAAATAAAAGTACTGGTATGTCCGCTTAACTGGGGGTTAGGGCATGCTACCCGCATGGTTCCTGTGGTAAATGCCTTCCTGGAGCAGGGCTGTGATGTTGTTGTGGCTGCATCAGGCGGGGCCTTGCAGTATATGAAGGACGAGTTTGGCAACAGAACAGATTATCTGCTCTATCTAGGAAAAGAAATCCGCTACAGCAGAGGTTCCGGGTTTTTCGCCCGGTTGACTCTGCAAATGCCCTCACTGCTCTATTTCATTTGGGCTGAGTACCGGTGGATGCAGCAAACGGGGAAAAAACTGCAACCTGATATAATTATCTCTGACAATCGCTATGGTGCCCGGTCCCCCCACATTCTTTCCGTTTTTGTTACCCACCAGCTTTTCATTCGTATGCCCCGGGGGATGGGATGGATGGAGGGTATAGTGCGAGCCATTAACCATAGGTTTATCCGGGCCTTTCACCATTGCTGGGTGCCCGATCTGGAAGGGGAGGGAAGTTTGTCGGGGGCATTGTCGCAGAAAAAAATTCTGGAGGAGGTAAGGTTTGTGGGGATTTTAAGCCGTTTTTCCGGCCACACAAAGTACCCTCAGCCGGAGCTTGATTTGCCCGAAAGTTTCATCCTGGTAATTCTTTCAGGGCCTGAGCCCCAGCGAAGCATCCTGGAAAACGCACTGGAAAAACAATTGACCGGAAAGTCCGTGGTGTTTTTTCGTGGCATTACGGGAGAAAGTGTTTTTGTGAAAAAAGGGCTACACTACTGGTTTAATCATGGCGATAATGCCCTCATGGGGTTTGCTTTGCAAAACTGTGAACTTGTGATTTGCCGTTCAGGGTATTCCAGCCTTATGGATTTGTCAGTGTTCGGAAAAAAGGCTGTGTTGCTACCCACGCCCGGACAAACAGAGCAGGAGTACCTGGCGCACATGCTCGCACAAAAGGATTGTGTGGCTGCTTTACAACAGCATGAAGTGCAAAACCTGAATTCAGCAATGGAGAAAGCATTGGGGTTAAAAGGATTGTCTTGTATAGAAGATAAAGACCTTGTGAATGAGGCTGTAAAGTATTTGATCGAAAAAGTCCGGTAAGTCCCTGGTGTTAATAGGTTTTGGTCATTCGTGCGGGTACAGCAAGGATAAAATCGGCAAGGCCCCGGTTTTCCTCAGTAAGCTCATCCACCTGTTCTTGCTCAACAGTTGCAAGCGTGATGATTCTTAATTCCTGCCGTTCATTCTGCAGATACCATACAATTCCCTCGTAGTTGTTGGAATGATAAGTACCGTGAAAATGGATAAATGTATTGCCAGGGGAAAAGTTCTTCAGAATAAAATGTGCCATGGTAGCATCCTTGATGGCTTGTGCTTTGGGGAAGTTATCACTGGTATGGCCGGGCATGCCACCCATTTCAAGCATGGCTTTGTAGCCTGGTAATTCAGGATCGTAGGCAACCGGCAGGGGAGCTATTGTGGATTTTGCTTCTTCAGTAAGTTTCTCCAGTCCTTCAAAGCCTTCCCGGTTTACCAGTGAGGCATATCGCCTGGGGATATTGGTGGCAATAAACCTGAGGTTGTTTTCCCTGGCAAATTCAATCAGGGGTTTGATGTCGGTGGCGTAGTTGTTCCAGAGTTTAGCTTCGGCAAGGAAGTTCCGTTCTGTAATCTGGCCGGAGAAATATTCATCCAGCAGCAGCTGATTGTCGGCCCCAAACATTTCCGCACCCATAACAAGGGCTTCTCCTTTTTGGCTGAAAAGGGCCATGGTAAGTTCCAGCTGCAACCAGTGGCTGATGGGATTGTTGTGAAGTTCCCCGAAAAGAACTACCTCAGCCTGAGCGGATCGGTTTACAAGATCATTAAAGTCAGTTTTATTGCCTTCGGCATCAAATAACTGGTAAGCCTTTAACTCCTGGGAGGAAAGCGTAATTGCGCTGAGAAAAAATGTGGCGAGAGCGAAAAGGATTCTGATTGTATTCATGGGTAATGACCTAAGGATTTAATGCATTTACCATGGATAACACCCTAAGTTTTGTTTTTGTTTGTTGGGCTGGGGGAAGGGCGCTTCTTAAATGATTCAGAGTTTGCCCAGATCCTCTGCCGTAAATGAAAGGGGCAGCAAGTCTCTTACCTTTTCAATGCGGTAAATTTTGCCGGTTTCACCACTGAGAAATACAGTGATGGCCTCCTTCTGCTTTACTTCATATTCCAGTAGAACCTGCCTGCATGCTCCGCAAGGCGATACCGGGTGGTCCATGGTTTGATTGTCGCTGCGGGCGCTAATAGCAATTGCTTTCATTTTTTTGCCGGGGTGCAGGGCTGATGCTGAAAATACCGCTACCCGCTCAGCACACAGGCCACTGGGGTAAGCAGCGTTTTCCTGGTTACTGCCTTTAATAACTTCTCCGTTTTCAAGCAAAACCGCTGCTCCCACGAAAAATTCAGAATAGGGAGCATAGGCATTGCGGGTCATGCTGCGCGACAGCCCGATTAGCTCCTGCTCTGGCCGTGAAAGTTCCTCAAGGCTTTCAATTTCAGTGATATGTATGGGGAAGTTAACTTTCTTCATGAAGAAAATATTTGTGGTTATAATGCTAATGTCCTGTTTGTTAGGCCCCCGGAAAGTTGATTTCAGGGGCGTAAAAATACGCATTACAGGTAAGTTCGCAAAATTAAATCGATTACCCACCTGTAAATTCATTGTGAAGATACTAAACCCTGAAATATATCTTCAGCGATTTATTTTAAAATTATAGGATAAAACAAAACAATGGGCGACAAAAATTCGTTAATTATGTTATAAAAACCCAAAAGCGGCTGTGTTATTTATTGACTTTAATCGAATTTTCACGTATATTTGAAAAAACTAACATATTTCATGTTTCGGCGACTAAAAGCCTTAACTGGTTTAAATTAATGTTTAACTTTTAAATTATATTACCATGAATAAATCAACTGGAAAAGCTTTAGTAGGCTTAATTGTAGGAGCAGCTGTAGGAGTAGCCGCAGGAATTCTTTTTGCCCCTAAAAAAGGTGAAGAAACGCGCAAAGAACTTAGGAAAAAAGCTGATGAACTGAGCAAAGACGTTACATCCAAAGTAAGCGAGAAAATGGATGAAATGAAGAAAGTGGTTCAGGAAATGGCCGATGATGCAAAAACCAAATTCAAAAAAGTAGATCAAGCCTGAATGCGAAAACGCGCCTAAAAGGTAATGATTTGCAGATGAGTTCTTACATATGTCATTTAATTTCATCATCTTTGGCAGGAATAAGAACCATGCTATTTTAAACTAGGCCACTTGAATGGAAAATAAGACCTTTTTCGAAAACATTTCCGATATAAAGGACAGCTTGCGGCTTTACCTGGAAACCAAGATTTCCTATTTTGGAATCACGGCATTTGAAAAATCGGTGAAAATGCTCACCGCCCTCACTGCCAACGGCTTTGTGATTTTATTGCTGTGGATGGCACTGATGTTTTTCTCGGGCGCAGGGGCTATCTATCTTGGAAACATGCTTGAGAGCATGGAACTGGGTTTAATGATTGTAGGTGGATTTTATATTTTTCTCTCGATCTTTTTCTTTGTTTTCAGAAAAAAAATCTTCAGCCCATTTATCATTAGTATTCTTGTAAATGTTCTGTTTAAGGATGATGACGATGAAGAAAATACTCCTCCAAAATAAGCAAATCCTATGAGTCTAGACCGTTTGAAAAAAGTGAAAACCCTGCAGGATATCCGCCTTGAAAAAGCCCGGATGCGTTATGAAATGCTCATTGCCGAAAACCGGCTGATGGACAATTTCAGCGCGGTAGAGCAGGTTTTTGTGATAACCACTTTTGTAAAGCGCTTTATTGCCGGGTTTAAATACGCTCAAACCATTTTCAATAATATGCACACATATATTGAAAAACTCATGTTTTGGAGAAAAGACGAGAAGGAGCCTGCAGAGAAATAAGGAAAAGGTTTTTATATAAAGCATTCATCAGGAAGAGGCTTTCTCAAAAGCTTAAGTTAAAAGGACGCTGAGCCTGTCGAAGCGGAAGAAAACTGATTTCAGTAGCCGTTTCCATCAACTCATTAACCTCACTGCTTTCGATTTAGAGAATGCCTCTTTTTTTATGGTTCAAAAGTGATGTTGAGTACCACGATTTCGGGGCGGTTGCCAACTCTTACCGGCGGGCCCCAGCTACCTACCCCATTGGAGACATATGCATGCATTTGGCCAATTTTACCATAGCCATGACTGATGGTATATATGGCCGAAGTGATGTAGTTTAAAGGCCACAATTGCCCATGGTGCGTATGTCCTGAAACCTGCAGGTCAATGCCAAGTTCGGCAGCTTTTTCCAGGTAATAGGGCTGATGATCCATTAAAATCAAAGGGAAGGAGGGGTTGGCCATCTTTATGAGTTCCTCAAGTGGTTTACGCTCCCTGCCGGCAAAGCGGGGTTTATCTCTGTCCTCGCGCCCAATGAGGTAGAAGCTGTCATTGACCTTCACCACCGTATCACGTATAATTTTCAAGCCATTAGCTACCAGGTAATCGTAAGCGGGCTCTGCCCCTCCGATATACTCATGATTGCCCATTACCCCATACACCCCCATGGGTGCACTGAGGCGCTGCAGGGTCTCGCCGATGTTTTGCCTGAGTACGGGTTCAAGGTCTTCATCAAGGACATCACCGGCCAACAGGATAATATCAGGGTTGAGATTTTCCACTTTCTGTACAATCTTTTCAAAATGCCCGTTGCCTATGAGGGTGCCCAGGTGAATATCCGACATCAACACGGCTTTCATACTCGTTAGACCGTTGGCTTGTTTGGGGATATGCAAATCCAGGGTTTTTATGCGTGGATGCAGGGTGTTGATATGCCCCGCTGCAATAACGAGCAGGGTGATGATGCCGATGCCAGAAAAAATGTAAAACTTTGTTTTTTCGTAGCTGGTAGTGATGAATGCAGGATAAAAGCTGAAGAAATGGTTGAGCAACCTGACGATATCCAGCAACAGCACCGCAAGAAACAGATAAAGCATGGCTGCCAGCCAGAATGAACCCGTCCATACCAGGATGTCACTGGCGTGTGAAAGGTAAATCTTCTCCAGGATGCGCCCGGCGATGAGCGAAGCTACCAAAATCCAGAATACCCAGGGAAAAACACTCCTTATAGTGCTTCCTTCAGGCAAAGCCTGCATGGAACGAACGTAAATGTAGTAGTTTACAGCAGTGTAAATAAGTAATACGGTACTGTAGAATATGATAAAGGCCATTTTTCTTGACATATGTGTTTATAATTTTCACCCTTTTAAACAGGCACAATCTTGTTTTGTTTAATGCCCCCCTGTGCACGCATTTAGCAGTTGCTGAAATGCGGCTATTAAAAAAGACTAAATGCTTATAATGAAACCAAAATCGGCTGAACAATGGTATTTGCAAGAAGTTAATACATACTGAAAAGACAATTAACCTCAACCCAAAAAATAAACTCCAATGGAAAAGATGGAACGTAAGGGAAAAGTATGTTTGATTACAGGCGCCACTTCAGGTATCGGGAAGGAAACTGCCAAAAGCATGGCCGCCGGAGGCTTTACGCTGGTTTTGCTGGTGAGGGACTCCATGAAGGGCGATTTACTTGTCGAAGAACTCAAAGCCCTCTATCCGGAAGCTACCGTTGACATTATGCACTGCAACCTGGCTTCCTTTGCTTCCATTAGAGGTTTTGCCAGTAAATTTAAAAGCAGGTACAACAGACTGGATGTTCTTATCAATAACGCCGGAGTATGGGAAACCAAAAGAAATTTGTCGGAGGATGGCATAGAAATGAATTTTGCAGTGAATCATCTGGCGCCATTTCTCCTAACAAATCTCCTGATAGATGTGATGAAAAGCAGCGCCCCTGCCCGCATTATAAATGTTGCCAGCGAGGCACATAAATATGGAAGCATATATTTTGACGATCCGGAATTTGAGAAAAAGTATTCTATGGTAAAATCCTATGCCCAATCCAAGCTGGCCAATATTCTTATTACCAAAAAACTCTCACAGCAACTGAGGGGAAGTGGTGTTACCGTCAACTGTCTGCACCCGGGATTCGTGAAAACGAGGTTGTTTGAAAAAATGCCACGGGTAATTACTGGATTGTTAACCCCTTTTATGATTTCTGCGGAAAGGGGTTCCCAAACAACACTTTTTCTGGCCACATCACCCGAGGTGGGAGGCGTAAGTGGTGAATATTTCGTGAAAAGCAAATCTGTACAACCTCGCCCTGAAGCCCTTCGTCAGGATATTGCCGACAGGTTGTGGGAGCTGAGCATGAATTATACGGGATTGTAGAATGTCCTGATTTAAATCGCAGGGGAAAAAATGTACGAGTCATGAGAGAAAAAGCACAAAAAAACGCAAAGCCCAATCATTTGCTGGGGCAAACCAGTCCTTACCTTTTGCAGCACCTGTATAATCCGGTTGACTGGCACCCCTGGGGGTCGGAAGCCCTTGAGAAGGCCCGCAAGGAGAATAAACCCCTGCTTGTCAGTATCGGCTATAGCGCATGCCACTGGTGTCATGTAATGGAAAGGGAATCTTTTGAAGACCCTCATCTGGCAAAGCTCATGAATACGCATTTTGTATGTGTCAAGGTAGATCGCGAAGAACGTCCCGACCTGGATCATGTGTATATGAATGCCGTGCAACTAATTTCGGGCCGGGGCGGATGGCCGCTCAACTGCTTCGCCTTGCCCGACGGACGCCCCTTTTGGGGTGGAACTTATTTTCCGCCAGAACAGTGGGAAAATATCCTGATACGTATTGCGGAGCTGTTTCAGCATCAACATGCTGATCTGGAAGAGCAGGCGGTTAAACTCACACAAGGTGTTGAGCAAAGCAGCACGTTGCCGTTGAAGCCAAATCAGGATGATGCTTTTGAGGAAGATGTTTCACGAAAGGTGTATGAGCATATTGTGCAACGGGTTGATTTTGAAAAAGGAGGAACAACAGGAGCACCCAAGTTTCCGCTGCCGGGCATCTTTGAATTTTTGTTGCATTATGCTTACAGATACCCTGACAGCAAAGCCTGGCAGGCAGTGGATGTAACCCTTGAAAAAATGGCCATGGGCGGAATTTATGATCAGGCCGGGGGCGGATTTGCCCGCTACTCTGTCGATGATCACTGGAAAGTTCCTCATTTTGAAAAAATGCTTTACGATAATGCCCAGCTTGTATCGCTTTACGCGCGGGCCTGGAAAGTGGAAAACAAACCCCTTTTCAGGGAAGTCGTGCAGGAGACCATTGCCTTTGTTGTAAGGGAACTGCAGAGTGATTCCGGCACCTTTTATTCTGCCCTGGATGCTGACAGCGAAGGTGAAGAAGGGAAATTTTACGTGTGGACAGAGAAGGAGTTGGAACAGGTGCTGGGTGCTGATGCCCCTATGGCGGCTGATTACTACCAGGTGGGTGGATTGGGTTTGTGGGAAAATCAAAATAATATACTGCTGCGCAATGCAACAGATGAAGATTTTGCAGCACGCCATCAGTTATCTGTTGACAGCCTGCAGGAAAAAATTAAGACATGGAAGCATAAGTTGCTTACGGCCCGCGCCGCCAGAGTAAGACCGGCACTTGACAATAAGGTGCTCGTCAGCTGGAACGGGCTTATGATAAGTGCCCTGGCTGAAGCAGCCGCTGCACTGGAGAATGACGAATACCTGCAACTGGCACAAAAGGCAGCAGACTTTATCCTTGAAAATGCACTGGAAGAAGATGGAAAGATTTATCATTCGCTTAGCGGAAGCAAGGCTTCCATCGATGGATTCCTGGAAGATTACGCTTGTATGACACAGGCACTTATCAGCCTTTATCAACTTACCTTTGATGAAAGATATTTGAAGAAAGCCCGCTTGCTTACCACCTATGTGCTGGAGCATTTCGGCTCAGCACAAACACGACTGTTTCGTTTTACTTCTGCCCACGGAGAAAAACTGGCAGCAGAATATCATGATTTTCATGACAATGTTATCCCCTCCGCCAACAGTATCATGGCCAAAAATATTTTCTATCTGGCACATTTGCTTGACATCCGTGAGTGGCTGCAAATCAGTCGTGAAATGTTGGCAGACATGAAAGAACAGCTGCAGCAAAACGGCAGCTGGACGGCTAACTGGGCCACCTTGTGGCTGCATCATCAGAAAGATTTTTATACCATTTCCATTTGTGGACCTGATGCTCTACAGAAAGGCAGGGCGCTGCAAAAGCACTATCTTCCGGACATGGTAGTAACCGGCGCTGCGCAAGCCAAAGATGGGTCCCCGCTGCTTTCTGCCGAACGTTTCAGAAGCGACCAAACGCTTATTTATCCCTGCATCTTTGGCAGTTGCATGCAGCCTGTGGAAGAGGTGCACAAAGCTGCAGCGATTGTTAAGGCATGAGGTTTTTATTACTTTTGCTGTTTAAAAACAATAGTTATGCAACGAGATGAAGCCCTGAAACTTCTTCACCAATATGTGAAAAACGATAAAATGCTGGCACATTGCCTTGCCTCAGAGGCCGTGATGAAGGCCCTGGCTCTCCGGGTCAATGAAGACCCTGAGAAGTGGGGACTGGCAGGCCTGCTGCATGATCTGGATGTGGAGATTACTAATGCCGACCCGGCAGTACATGCGCTTGAAACGGCAAGAATACTGGAAGAAAACGGCATTGAAAAAGACATTGTGGAGGCTATTCTCCTGCACAATGAAGATGCTGCTCACGGACGCAAAAGGACTGAAAAGTTTCATCATGCCCTGGCAGCAGGCGAAACCATCACCGGGCTTATTACCGCCACTGCACTGGTGTATCCCGACAAAAATGTGCAGAGCGTAAAGGCCAAATCCATCGTAAAAAGGATGAAGGAAAAAGCCTTTGCCGCATCGGTAAAAAGGGAAAACATCCTGGAGTGCGAAAAGATTGGAGTGCCCCTTAATGAATTTGCAGAACTGGCGCTCAATGCCATGAAGGAAATGCAAAACGGTAATCAGCAAGGCTGATTACCGTTTTTTAATACTATGTTGAATATCTTCCAGTTACCTGCAATTCTTTACCTGGCTTCTGCTTCTTTCTTTTGAGGACTTAAGTAGGTAATCATGGTTTTATTTTTTAATACCTCAAGGGCCTTTTCTACGGCAGCATCCCGCTGATTAATTACAGGGTAAAAAGCATCATTGCCGTAAATGTTTCTTCCTATATAGGCTTTTATCTGCGAGCGGATAAGTCCGGATGACTGGTTAAACTCGTCAGCTTTATATTCAATCCCCTCGCGGGTAGCAAACTCAATAAATGCATTCACCACGGATTGCTCCACATTGAATTCTCTTACAAAACTATCGGCAGTTTCATATCGTTTCAACATTTCGCGGTGGTTGTCAGCATAATCAAATGCAAAACGATAGATGAGACCGCGGTTGGCAACTCTTACAAAATAGGGAGATCTTTCGTCGGTGTTAAGCGGGATAAAAATGTCGGGACTGATGCCGCCTCCGCCATATACGATTCTGCCGCCGGCAGTTTCGAATTTTAATGAGTCGTCGTACTTGATGCTGTCGGGGTTTTCCAGCTCTCCATCCATATAGCGTTGCATAAAGTCAGCGAAATACTCTTCCGAACCGTTGTCGTAGGGTTTTTGAATGCTGCGTCCGGCAGGTGTATAATAGCGTGCCACGGTGAGTCGCAGTGCCGAGCCATCGCCCAGTTGAACCTGTTCCTGCACCAGCCCTTTGCCAAAGGAACGTCGTCCTATTACAAGACCCCGGTCATGGTCCTGCACAGCACCGGCAATAATTTCACTGGCAGAGGCCGACCATTCGTCGATTAGCACTACCAGGGGCTGTGTTTCAAAACCTCCGTTGCGACGGGCATGTGCTACGGTTTTGGGGCGTTTTCGTCCGTCGGTATATACAATGAGGGTTTCGGGCGCCAGAAATTCGTCGGCCAGCTGTATGGCCGCATCCAGAAAGCCTCCTCCGTTACCCCTGAGGTCAAGAACCATTTGTTGCATGCCTTGTCGTTTGAGTCGTTCCATTGCCAGGCGAAACTCCTGATGGGTAGTGGCAGAAAACTGACCCAGCTTCACATATCCTGTTTCAGCATCAATCATGTAGGCAATGTCAAGACTGTAAGAGGGAATTTTGTCGCGGGTGATGGTAAATTCCATTAAATCGTCCACTCCGCGTCGCAATACAGAAACTGTTACCTGGGTTCCTTTGGGGCCCTTGAGCTTGCGCACCACATCGGGTGTGGGAGTTCTTACGCCCGCGATAACCTCATCTTCTACTTTGATGATCCTGTCTCCGGCCCTCAGCCCGATGGTTTCGCTGGGTCCTCCGGGCACAGGGTTAATAACTACAACGGTGTCTGTAATCATATTGAATTCAATACCAATGCCTTCAAAACTTCCCATGAGCGGGTCATTCATTTCACGGAATGCCGATGCAGGAATATAGGAGGAGTGGGGGTCAAGGTTTTTGAGAAGGTTAACGATGGCCTCTTCGGTGAGCTCTTCCCGGCTCACGGTGTCAACATAAGATTCGGTAATGTAATTGATAATATCATTTACCTTGTCGTACCTGTCAAATCCAATGGAGAAAAACTTCTTTTCGCCGGAAGGCTGTTGCCGGTCAAAGTTTAGTGATAAGCCCAGCAGTACTCCTACTGCCAGCACTATTGCGAATATGAAAGGGAGAAAGTTTTTATAATTCAGCTTACTCATAATGTGTAGTAGTTTTTTAAAATCTGTTTAAACAAACCTTTTGAGATAAAATGAATTTTACCCCGGTGGAAGTTTATGCTGTATTGTTTTTGTTTCCGTGAGGATGTGTTTTTGCTTGCAAAGGTAACGAAACGGAAAGTTGTAATGTTCGCTGTAAAAAGTAATTATATGCCCAGTTGAACACAATATTGCGAAATTACATAGAAAAAAAGGGAATTGCTGTTATTTTTTATTAAATACCTGCACTTAATAATGTGAAGATGGCACATGGGTTTGCACGACTCAGATGGAGGTATTCTTTATGTTTTGCATGAGTTTGGGCCACAGTGCCCGTGCCACGGGGGATCGGGTTTTCACAAAGGCATTTTTCCATGCAGGCTTATCCATATTTTCCCAGTGTTGTTTTTCCCATCGGGCAATGGCGGGCAAAGGGCGGAAATCTTCTTCGGATGTGGGTTGTGCAAAGTTACGGTTGTGCGGGCAAATATCCTGACAAATGTCGCACCCGAAAATATAATTGTCGGTATTGCCTTTAAATTCGCCGGGGATTTCGTCTTTGAGTTCGATGGTAAGATAGCTGATGCACTTTTTGGCATCCACCACGCCCGGACTCACAATGGCTCCTGTAGGGCAGGCCTCCATGCAGCGAGTGCATTTGCCGCAAAGGTCCTTGTTGTAGGGTGGGTCATAGTCCAGGGGGATGTCGAGAATGATTTCTCCCAGGAAAAAGTAGCTCCCTTTGCGGGGAAGAATCAGGCAGGTGTTTTTTCCTGTGGCTCCCAGTCCGGCCTGTTGTGCCCAGTAGCGCTCCATCACCGGTGCCGAATCGGTAAAGACCCGGGCTGATTGTGTTTCTGCCACGGTTTGAATGTATTCCAGCAGCTGGTACATTTTTGTTTTCAGGATGAAATGGTAATCGCGCCCTGCGGCGTATTGAGACACTTTGTAATGAGCCCCGGGCGGCTGGTAGTCTTTCTGATGATAATTAAGAGCCACGCAAATTACCGACTGTGCTCCCGGCACCAGCAAGGTGGGGTTGAGGCGTTTTTCGGTATTTCGGGTCATGTAGTCCATCTGCCCGTGCAGCCCTTTATCGGTCCACTGGTTTATTCGCTCCTGCGTGGTAGCATCTACTGCTTGTGCCCTGGCAATGCCACAGGCATCGAACCCCAGTTCTTTAGCCCTGGCCTTGATAAGTGTGCTGATATTTTTTGCCTGCTCAGCACCCATCTTTAATCAAACAGGCTTTTCTGCGATGGGTTTTTTATTCTACCCTGGTGTTTATAAGCCAGATCTGTGGCTTCACGACCGCGGGGTGTGCGCATAAGGTAGCCTTCCTGGATAAGATAGGGTTCATACACCTCTTCTATGGTGCCGGGGTCTTCTCCCACGGCGGTGGCAATAGTGGTAAGACCCACGGGGCCTCCCTTGAATTTGTCGATTAGGGTAAGCAACAGTTTATTGTCCATTTCGTCCAGCCCGTTTTTGTCCACGTTAAGAGCATCCAGGCCGTAATTGGCGATTTTGATATCGATTTTTCCGTTGCCTTTCACCTGGGCAAAATCCCTTACCCTTCTCAGCAGGGCATTGGCAATACGCGGTGTTCCGCGGCTTCTGCGGGCAATTTCCAGGGATGACTCTTCGGTAATTTCTACCCTGAGAATGTCTGCCGACCGTTTGATAATTGTATTCAGCAGCGCGGTATCATAATAGTTGAGCCTGGCATTGATGCCAAACCTTGCCCGCAGGGGAGAGGTAAGAAGCCCCGAACGGGTTGTGGCACCAATAAGGGTGAAAGGGCTTAATGATATTTGTATGCTTCGGGCGTTGGGCCCGGTTTCTATCATGATGTCAATTTTGTAGTCCTCCATGGCCGAATAGAGGTATTCTTCCACCACGGGACTCAGGCGGTGTATTTCATCAATAAAAAGTACGTCGTTTTCTTCCAGGTTGGTAAGCAGCCCTGCCAGGTCGCCGGGTTTGTCGAGCACCGGGCCGGAGGTAATTTTTATACCTACCCCCATTTCATTGGCAATAATATGTGCCAGGGTGGTTTTGCCCAGCCCGGGAGGGCCATGGAAGAGCACGTGGTCAAGGGCTTCCTGTCGCTGACGGGCAGCATCAACGAAAACCTTCAGGTTCTCAATGATTTTTTCCTGCCCGGTAAAACTGGAAAAGTTATCGGGGCGCAATGCTCTTTCATATTCGCGCTCAGCATTGTTCATCCGATTTGCATCGGCATCAATGTTTTGGTTTCTGCCCATGAATAATTTTTATGCCTTGTGTAAAATAATTTTTATGCAAAAAACAAAATTACGCTTTTCAAAGGAATATTTTCTCACACTGTTTTAAGGCGAATTGGCAATTTTGGAATACTGTTCATAAGCCTTGGTTTTGATGTGTTGCTTTGCTGTTTTAATCTATTAAAGTTACATGCTTTGTCAAACATTTCTTTATTTTGTTTATTTTTACTAATGTAAAAAGGATTGTTCACATTAAAATTCAAAATATTATGAGTGAAATTGTTGTTGCGATAGATTTTTCGTCCTGCTCGGTTAATGCACTCAAACATTCAGTGAAGATTGCCAATGCGTTTGATGCCAATATTACCCTTGTGCATGTATGTAAGCCCTGCAGTGATGAATCCCTTTATTCTGATAATAAGGATATGCACTACCGGGAAGCAGAAAAGCGCTTAAAGGAAATGGTTGATGATTTTTCGCCCCTATTGAACAATAAAATGCGCTATAAGGTACGCGACGGGAAGGTGTATTCCGAGATTGTTAACGAAGCCAAGTATAATGAGGCGGAGATACTTATTGCCGGAACCCATGGTATATCAGGATTTGAAGAATATTTTATCGGGAGCAATGCCTACAGGCTTGTGTCTCTCTCTCCCTGTCCCATGATTACCATTCGCACGGTTTTTCAGAAAAAGGATATTAAGAAAATATTACTTCCCATTGACTCTACCCCTGAAACACGGCAAAAAACCAATTTCGCGGCAGAAGTAGCCCTCAAACTCAATGCGGAAATTCGCATCCTGGGCGTTTATGATACCGGGATTAAGGACGTACGGAAGAAAATCAAGAATTATGTGCATCAGGTGAAGGGCTTTTTTGATCAGAAAGGGATTCCTAATTCTGCTGATTTTGGTGAAGGGAAAAAAGTTTCAGGTATTATTCTCGACTATATTGGCATACACGATTTGGACATGGTAGTTATGATGTCGGAAAAAGACAACAGCACCATGATAATTGGCAACGAGGCCCAGCGGGTTATCAACCATGCTCCTGTGCCTGTGCTGAGTATTCACCCCAAACTAACAGTCAGCAGTAATGTAACATTTAGTGGATCAGGCTGATGGGGAGGCCACCTGGTTCCATTTAAAAAGGCCGCTGCTTTTGAGCAGACGGCCTTTTTTTTAGGGGTTGTTTGGGAATTTCTAATACCCGAAAACATCTTCAAGAGTCAGGAAATGGACTTTCCCGTACTCTTCCAGGGTGGGGATGTCCAGTTCATCTTTTTTGCCCAATACCAGGATGGCGTAATTCTGCCCCTGCACGTACTCTTGCTGAAAGGCCTGAATGTCATCAAAAGCAAGGGTGGGCACTTCATTGTATATATCTTTGCGGATATCGTGATCACGTCCCATGCGGCGTGCGGTTTCGTAGTTGAACAAAACACCTGTGCGGGTAATACGTTCGGTATTGATACGCTCTATAATGGATTCACGGGCCGCATTGAATGAGGTTTCCGACAATGGCATGTTGTTCAGCAGGTTATTCATTCCATCCATGGCTTCAGCCAGCTTGTCGTTTTGTGTGCCAATGAAAGTGTAAATAAAGTGATTCCTGTCGGGGCGAGCGGGGGTGGTGTAAATGGCAAATGCGCTGTATGCCAGTCCTTTTGCCTCGCGCAGCTCCTGAAACACGATGGCCGACATGCCCGAGCCAAAATAGGAGTTGAACAGATTTACCTTAGGTGCTTTTTCGGGCTGAAATTCTGATGCGTTGGCCAGCATCATCAGGTCAACCTGTGTCATATCGAAGTCCATTACAAACACCTCTGTCTGGTTGCGCTCCATCTGGGTAAAGGGTGTTTCTTCGGGCAATGGCATGAGGGTTTGGGGTACCCTGCGTTGTGCTTGCAGCATACGAATCAATTCCTGTGGCTGGTGATTACCATAATACAGTATACGGTGCTCGTAGCTGCTGAGCCCGTGAATTCTATCCAAAAGCTCCTCACTGGTTACCGCCAGCAACTCTTCTTCTGATAAAATATTTTTCAGAGGCGAATCTTCACCGTACATGGCATAATCAAACATGGCCGTGCGCAGGATGTAATTTTTGTTGAGCTTGTTGTTTTCTCTTCCACGCAGGATGTCTCTTTTCAGATTTTCCAGGGCCTGTATGTTGTGTGAGGCTTCGGCAAGCAATTCTTCAAAAAGCTTCAAACCTTCTTCCATGTTCTGGCTAAGTCCTGTAAGATATACATAGACCTGTTCGTTGCTGTTGAAAACATTGAAAGATGTTCCGGTGCGGTAAAACTGCTGCTTGATTTCTTCGGGGCTGTAGTTTTCTGTGCCCAGGTATTCCAGGTACCTGATGGCCAGGCCCAGCTTCCGATCGTGGTTGTTGCCCATATCGAAAAGATAGTACAGGGTAAAAGTTTCATCTTCGGTGTTTTCGTTGTAATACAGCGGGATGTTGCCATTTACCGTGTGGTGTTTTATATCTTCCTTATAGTTAAGGAAAACAGGTTCGATATTCTGAAAGGGCATTTCAGCAATTTTACTGTAGAAAGGACTCTGGTGGTCGCGGTTAAGAACCACGGGAGTGATTTGTGGTTTATCTACCTTAATTATGCTCTCGTCGGTGCCTTGTCTTTTGTACACTACCGCATAGTTGTTGCCGAGGTATGCATTGGCAAAGGCCACGATGTCTTCTTTTGTGATTTGTTCCCATCGGTTAAAGCGGTCTACGTAGTGTTCCCATTCCATGTTTCTTGTAAAGGCATTCACAATGGCACTGGTTCTGCCCCTGTTGTTTTGCATTTGCCTGATTTCGCCCAGCTTCATGT
>SLOR01000409.1 GCA_007132395.1 Bacteroidales bacterium | reverse complement strand
TTTTTAGCTTTCTTGCTGAAAATGCAGGAGCCCTGGACGAGAACTATGCTGCCTTATATGTTTATGACTACAGTATTCCTGCCGGAGGACTTCTCTATCGTATCGTAAACAATGTGCCTGGCGATGGTTATGAACAGGATTACCTGGCCGTAGGACAAGGTTTTATTGTAAAATCAAAACCCGGTGGTGGCACAGTGACTCTTAACCCTGATAGTCGTGTGCACCAGCAAACCGATTTCTTTAAAAATGCATCCGTTTCCGGTGATTGGTCAAGAATGAGGTTGCAGGTAAGCGACGGACACAAAACTACCAGTACCCTGCTGGCCTTTCATCCCAAGATGACCCAAGGACTTGATGTTACCTACGATGCAGGTGTACTGGGCGCCGATGCCGGGTTTAACCTGTTTACCCGCATGCCCGACGGACAAAGTGATATCAACCTGGGCATCCAGGCATTACCGTCACAAAGCATGGAAGAAATGGTTATTCCCGTCGGTTTTGTATATGGCCGTAGCGGGGGAGGTGAGGTGACTTTCAGCCTGAATAACATGCAACTACCTGCGGGCACAAGGCCTGTGCTGGAAGACAAGAGTACCGGTGTCTTTACCGATTTATCACAAAATGATTATACCGTTTTCCTGCCGGCTAATGCTCCGGCCACAGGACGTTTCTACTTGCATATGGAGAAAAGCGGGGGGACGCATCCCTTCCATTATACCATAGCACAGGGAGAAGGCGAAATACTGGCTACCCTCAACGGGGCACCCCTGGCGTCAGGAACTCCGGTGGAAGCCGGTGAAAGCATTGCCCTTACAGCATTGCCTTACGAGGATTATGTTTTTACAGGGTGGAGCATGGAGGGAGAAACCCTGAGTCAGGAGATGCATTATGACTTCCTGATGCCTGAATACGAGGCCACTTTAGCTGCCACCTTCCGCCTGCTGGGCGACCTCAACAATGACGGGGTGGTGAATGTGGCAGACTTATCCATGCTGCTGAATCACATCATCGGCATTGAGCAGGACGACTTCTGTGAAATCGTGGCCGATGTAAATGGCGACGGAAAGGTGAACATCCTGGATGTGGTGGTAATGATAAATATGATTCTGGGTGAAGACAAAACCCTGAAAGCCAACTTTACTTCGCAGGCTGCCTACATTGCCCTGATGGACAATCTTATAAGTATTGAATCTGACGGCAGCTTATCCGCACTACAGTTTGAACTCTACGGTGCCTCCGGAGTGACACTTGAATTGCTGGATGATAGCCATCAGATGGTGTATCATAACGAAGGAAATCGTATTCGTGGCGTTGTATTTTCTACAGAGAATTATCCTCTGCCCGAAGGTATCAAGGATATTATTTCTGTATATGCCCATGAGCAAAACCTTGAATGGGGACAGCTGAGTGCCGCCAATATCCACGGACAGGCAGTGGAGGTGTTGGTAAAAACCATTACCACGATGCCGGATATCGCCCTGGAGGGAACTGAGGTGCTGATTTATCCCAACCCTGCCCCGGGATGGTTCTTCACGCAAATGAACCTGCGTGAGGCCACCTTGCTGGAAATGGAATTGTTTGATGTTTCCGGAAGAAGTGTATTGCATCTGTCGGAGAAACTTTACGGAGAAGGATATCATACCCTGCGTATGGAACCCAAAGACGTGATGCCGGGGGTTTACTTCCTGCAATTGAAGGGAAGACAACCCGGAACCGACAGCTACCTCTTTAACCGGGAGGTCAGGATTTTGATGCAATAGGGTGCTGATGGCGAAAAACAGGAGTTTGAAACAAAAAATTGCGGCAATAATGCCAAATATCAGTAAAACCCCTAATGAAACGCCTGAAATTTAGTATCTTAGTAGCCCGTTTGAAATAAACATGCGGAAAGTTACGATGCGTTGTGCAGAAGTCTGTAAATGAATTTGTTATATTTGAAATACCGATACATAAATGCAGATTTTAGTATCGTTTTAAGCATCACTGTAAAAGTAAAAAAGTGAAATTGCCGGAAAACCAAAAGAACCGAATGCAAAAGAAGAAAAATCAGGAACCCCCACAAGGGAAAGAGCAGGAAATTTCGCGCCGGCAAGCCCTTCAGAAAATGGGCTATGCGGCCTTTGCCTCTTCTACCATGTTTTTATTGCTGAATAACCCCACAAAGGTGTTTGCCATGAGTGATAACAATCCAGGCGATGGTGGTGGTGATGATGACTTCCCTTTTGACCCTAACGATGGTGGCGATAAAAGCAATAGCTTTGATAACGATCCCTGGGCTTAAGCTCAAAAAGATTATTCCGTGAGGAAAAACGAACGGGAAGAACAGAAAATTTTATGCATACTATATAAGTGTCGGAATCGCCCCGGGCGGCTCCGACATCTTGCTAAAAGGAGGCAGGTGTATCTCTGAATCGTAATGCAAACAAATAAGTGAAACCATATAACGAAACCTTTGGGAAATTATATATTCAAGAAGCTGGGCGATGGCCATGTGGTTTGGTTTGAGAAAAGCAACCAATGGGTGCGGCTGGATGAACCGCAGGGGTTTCTCTTCCAATCGTGGGAAAAAGGAGTTCCTGCAAAGGAAGCTGCCCTGCAATATCAAACGGTTTACCAAGTTTCAAGAAATGTGGCAAAGCAGGTTGTAAGCAATATCTATGATTCCGTAAAGAAGCTGCTGGAGCCTGATTTTCCCCTGCCCGATTTACAGCTACATGCCCCTGAAATTGCCGGGTATCAAATCCCCAAAAGCAAAACACAGCACTACCGATTCGGTGAAATTTCCTTTTCCATCCGTTATGGCTCTGCAGCGCTGGAGCATTATATCCATCTTCCCTTTTCCCATTTAAAAGTGAATGCAGGTAGCCACGAAAGTGTCCTTTTTGAAGTCTTCCCCTTTCGTGATGGCTTTGCACTGCGTATCCCCTCTGTACCGGAGAAATGCTTCTTCACGGGCGAATCGCCCCAGATCAAGTACCAATTGTTCGTGGAGCTGGCATCCTTGCTGTACGGTAAACCCCGTCAAAGCTGGTTGAGCTATATCCATGCCTCGGCCGTGAAAAAAGGGGAAGAGGTGCTGTTGCTTTCCTCTGCCAGCGGCTCGGGCAAAAGCACCATGGCCGCATTGCTGCTGCAAAATGGCTTTGAGTTTTTCTCCGACGATTTTGTCCCCCTGGATATGGATCAGGAAAAGCTGTGGCCCTTCCCTGCGGCACTCAGCCTGAAAAACGATTCCATCCCCCTGCTGGAAAAGGAGGGCTTGCCCATGTCGTTGAAATCTTCCTCCGGGAAACTGGCTTATATAGATCCCGACGTCACGAATTTTGCTTCGGTCCCCTTGCCGGCACGCAAACTTATTTTTATCCGCTACCGTAAGGATGCCCCCTTGCAGTTCAATGAAATTGCCCCGGAGGATGCCCTGCCCCTGTTTCATCAGGAGGCCCTGGTGGGCGATACGCTGCAAAAAGCGTCACAATTTATTGACTGGTTCAGCAGGCTGAAATTTTATACCTTGCAGTACAGCAATAACGAAGCTGCCATCAAAATCCTGAAAGATTTAATCACCACAAATGAACCAGGCTGAGCTCTATTATCTTACCGGGAAAATACTTGCGCTGGACTACCACCCGCGCGGCAGGGAAGCTTTGCCTGCACTGCTTCCCCGCACTACGGAGCAATGGCAGCAATGGGTGAAAACCGCCAGCGACAATAAAGTGCTTGCTGCTGCTTTCCTCTCCCTGCAAAGGCACCAGCTGCTTTCCTGCCTGCCTGCCGATTTACAGGAATATCTTCAGTATGTACTGGAGCTGAACCGCGAAAGAAATCAGAAAATCATTCACCAGCTCAAGGAAGTGAATATCCTTTTTCAGGGACATGGAATTTCCTTTTTGGTGATGAAGGGCGTGGGGCACATGTTGGATGGCCTTTATGGCGATGTAGGCGAACGCATGGTTTATGATACCGACATCCTGGTGGAGCCGGATAAGATGATGGAAGCGGCCCGGCTGATGCATCAGCAGGGGTATATCACCCAGAAGGAATTCAACCCCCGTGCCCTGGAATCTACCATGCATTATCCCATCTTGCTGCGCGAAGATAAGGTGGCGGGTGTGGAAATACACCGTATGCCCGTACAGTACCTCTACCATAAGCATTTTGACGGGGAAAAGGTTTTTGCCCGGCAGGTTTCCTCAAGGCAAATTCCCGGGTTCCGCCTCATGCATCCCCACCATCGCATCGTGCATATTTTTATGCATGCCCAGTTGATGCATAGCGGCCATTATCATGCCCAGGTTTCCTTAAGGGATTTGTATGATTTGTTGTTGATGAGCCGGGAAGAGAACCTGCAGGAGGTTTTTGCGCAATGGGGGTATTTCCCTTCGGCGGCACAGGGCTACCTGAAATTAATGTACAAATGTTTCGGGCTGGAAATGCCGCGGGA
>SLOR01000364.1 GCA_007132395.1 Bacteroidales bacterium | reverse complement strand
ATGCAGCAATTCATTGCCGATGAAGACGAGCTGAACATGGTTTTCGACCGCCTGGCCAACAACTTCGAATACCTCTACGGTTATATGGGCCGAATCGGACTTGAACTCAACCGCCCAATCCACGAGGATAGGGGCCCAATGCACCGCATCGACCATATGTTTGGTGCCTGGAGTCCTTCGGCACACCTGCAGGACGATCTGTTTAAAAACAAAATTGCCTTCGTTATCGTACTGAACTTCCCCAACTATTCCCTGGATGAAAAGAATGAGCTGGGCAGTGAATGGGACGAACGTCAGTGGGGCTTTGCTCGCCTGGGCGATTATTTCAGCGCAAGGATTCCTGCCAGCATTATCCAGGAAAACAACAAGCTGTACAGCGAGGGAAGACTATACATTTCCGAGTATAACATTTACGCGGGCAAACTGCTAAATGACGAGAAAGAAACTCTTTTCCCCGAAAACATGAGACTACTTTCGCACTGGAACATACGTGACGAAATAAAATCCAACTACGGCGAGGAAGATGGCCTGCCCAAGCAGGAAATGTTGTATAAAGTAATGTTACGAATCATCAACCAGGATATCCCCAAAGAGGTTATCAACAACCCGGAATTTAATTGGAATCCTTATGCCAACGAGGTTTTCAAAGAGGGTGAAAAGATTGAGTTCAACCCTGAAGATACCCGCAGATACGAACATCTGCTCAACAACTTCAGGGCCATGAACAACCTTGACCCCTATTATTCAAACCTTGATACCTATATCAAGCGCAGGTTTGAGAGCAGCATGGAAATTCCCTACGAGGAGGTTTCATCACTTTTTAAAGAATATGCTTCTTCACCCCTGTTGCGCGAAACCGCGAAAATTATCAGCGAACGGCTGGGCCGCGATTTGCGTCCCTTCGACCTTTGGTACAATGGTTTTGTGGGCCGTGGAGGTATTTCTGAAGCGGAGCTGGATCGCATTACCATGCGCCGCTATCCCGATGCCGATGCCATGAATCGCGACCTGCCCCGCCAGCTGGTTGACCTGGGCTTCGACCGCCAGATGGCCGACTTTCTGGCAAGCAAAATTGAAGTGGATGCCGCAAGAGGTTCAGGACATGCCATGCGGGCTTCCATGCGCGAAATGCCCTCGCACCTGCGCACACGTATTGGTGCCGACGGAATGGATTATAAAGGCTACAATATTGCTGTACATGAGTTTGGCCACAACGTAGAACAAACCATAAGCAACCATTTTGTTGACAACTATTTCATCAACGGCATCCCCAATACTGCCTTCACCGAGGCGCTGGCTTTCATGTTCCAAAAGCGTGATCTGCAGCTGCTGGGCATAGACCAAACCGACCCCATGATGGAACACCTGGAAGTACTGGATATTTTCTGGGACAACTACGAAATGATGGGCGTTTCCCTCATTGACATGCAGGTATGGAAGTGGCTCTACGACAACCCCGATGCCACCGCGCAACAGCTCAAAGAAGCAGTAATCCGCATTGCCAAAGAAGTGTGGAATGAGTATTATGCCGATGTATTCGGAGAAGAAGACACACCAATCCTGGCTGTGTATTCACATATGATTCAGTCGCCCCTTTACCTGATGAACTATCCTTACGGCCGTTTGATCATGTTCCAGTTGGAAGATTATATTGCCGGAAAAGATTTTGCCGAGGAAGTGCTCCGCATTTTCTCCATCGGCCGCCTCACTCCACAGCAGTGGATGGAAAGGGCCGTTGGCCAGCAAATCAGCAACCAGCCCATTTTTGCCGCTGTTGAAGAGGCACTGGAAGCAATGAAATAAAAAATATCCGAAACAGTTTTAATTGTTTCAGGGGCAGTCTCAAAACACAATTATGGTCGTTGAGCCTGTCGAAACGACACCTGTATATCAATCAGGTACCCGCTTCGACAGGCTCAGCGTCCGTTTAATAACTAGCTTTTGAGACAGCCCCTCTTTTTTCCAAAAAAGAATACCCCAAAGCACCTACCTCCCCTGCATATGCCGCATGACAACAAAAAATCATTGGCATAAATCGTATATTTGCTTTAAAAAGCCATGGACCACAACCCGCAGATTCTGATTGAGATCGTAAAAACGACCATGCCTTTCGGCAAGTATAAGGGCCGGAAAGTTGCCGATTTGCCTGTATCCTACCTGGAGTGGTTTCAGCGCGAAGGATTCCCCCCGGGAAAACTGGGAATGATGTTGCAAACCCTTTACGAAATCAAAATCAACGGACTGGAGTTCCTGCTAAAGCCCTTACGGGATAATTCTCACAACAGCTAACCCTTCTTGTCAGCAAGTATGAAAACGGCCTCTCTTAGCGAAATCAAAAAAGCATTAAACTCCCTCACGCATGCAGAAATTAAGGACATATGCCTTCGGCTGGCAAAGTCCCGCATAGAGAACAAGGAACTCCTCACCTACCTTATTTTCGAGGCCGACGACAAGGCATTGTTCATCAAACATGTAAAAGAGGAAGTAAATAGTCAGTTTACACAAATGCACCCATCCAACCTTTACCTGGCCAAGAAAACCATTCGTAAAGTCTTAAAAACAGTGCAGAAGAATATTCGTTTTACCGGATGCCGCCAAACCGAAGTGGAGCTTCTCATGCATTTCTGTGTTACGCTTCGGGAAAGCGGGCTACCCTTTCAACAATATCCGGTCATCAGAAATATATATCTAAGACAAATACAAAAAATCCAAAAAGCGCTGGAAACGCTGCATGAGGATTTGCAATACGACTATCAAGTTCAGCTGGAGAAACTGTAAATACAAAATTTCAGACAAAAAAAACAAAGCCCCCTCGCTCAATATAGAGCACAGGGGGCTTTGCTTGTTTATGGTTAAACTATTGAATCAGATACAATTCTGAGTTAACGATGTCGGTATCATTGGCCAGGTCGAAGGTTCCCATGAAAAGCATGCGCGACACATCGCGCATAATTTCGGGCACCAGGTTTTCGGGCACATCTCTGGGGTCGTGGTAATACAGTGGGTTTACCCTGTCGGTAGTTGCCACATGGAATGTGCGGAAGCCGTATTGCATAAATACCAGGCCATCGGTACGGGGACGCCCCACGGGCATGCGGCCTTCGCTGCTGCGCAAGGATCGTCCGACGTGGTTCTCGTTGTTTCTCTGGTAATGGGCAAACAATTGGGGATACGATTCGCCGTGCCATAGTGCCAGCCCTTCGCCGTTGCCCACCATATCAAGGTTCATGAAGAGCAGCGTATTTTCGGCTGAAAAAGCAGGGTTTTGACAATAATAGGTACTGCCCACCAGTCCCACTTCTTCGGCACCGAAAAAGATAAACACCACAGAGCGCTTCATCTGCCCTCTGAATTTCGCTAAAGCCCTTGCTGTTGCCAGCACATCGGCCACACCCGAGGCATTATCCAGGGCACCGGGGAAATGAAACCCCAGGTTACCCTGCCCGTCAAGATGGGCGCCCATGATGATGGCTTCTTTTTTTAATTCGGGGTGGGTGCCTGGTATATAGCCGATTACATTGGCGGTAATACCATCGGGATGGTACTCCGTTTCCGATGCAATACGAGCTGTAAATTCGGTTGCGAAAGAACGTGCCTCACCGGATTCTCTGATGGCATTGAGCAGCTCGCTTTGGGGTCGTCCCAGGATCCTTTCGGTAACGGCATTATCGATATGCGCGTAGTAAAACCCTGGTATGTATGGTGTTCCGGGGCTTGCCAGTTTATCAAGATAAAGAACCCCTCGTGCTCCCTGTCTGTAGGCATTTCCCATCTTATAGCCCGAGCCGGAGTAGGGTCCCCACAGGTTGAGCGTATCAGTGTTATTGCCGGTATAGGGTGTTCCTCCGGCAATCATAACAATTTTACCATTTACATCTATATCTGCAAAGTCATCATACCCCAATTCGGGCGCACTGATGCCATAGCCCGCAAAAATTACTTCTGCTTCAATACTTCCGTTGTCGGAATTGGCGCCCGGATAGTAATCATCGGGGGCTGATAAGGCGAACTTTTCGCCATCGCGCATAAGCACTACTTCTCCGGTACTTTTTACATGGGTGTAGTGCCAGGGGAATTTCTGAAAGTAGGTCCCGTCATCGCCCAGGGGCTGAATACCCCATTCTTCCAGCAAACCGGCCACCCAGGCTGCCACATCCATGTAGGCGGGGCATCCGGCAAGCCGTCCGCGGTATTTGGGGTCGACCAGTTCGTCTACGTATTCCATCAATTCCTCGGCGGTGATGCTCTCCATCACCCTGACCTTTTGGGCTTCCAGGTTGCTGCGCTCCCCGGCAAAAACAACTGCCCCAAGCCACAGGACAGCAAATAAAGTAAAAGTTATTCTCCTCATTTCTTCTTTGTTAAGATGTTGATTTATATTGATTTGTTGATTTGTATATTTGTTGAATTATTCGCATCCCTCCTTCCACCTTCGACCTTCCGGCTTCCAGCTT
>SLOR01000328.1 GCA_007132395.1 Bacteroidales bacterium | reverse complement strand
GTGAGTATAACAACCAATTACGATAAATTAATACTGCATTTTTTTTTCTGAAGAAAAAATTTAACCATAAGTTCATGAAGGAATATATTCAGAAATTCATCCAAATTAGCCTATGCATTATTGCCGTGCCACTATCTGCTCAATCATTGGTTAATATAAAAGCCATCAGCGAGCTAAAACTCATCGTTCATTATGATTATACAGCGCAAGTAGATTCTACCGATATTTACAACATTATTCAGGAACCAATGATATTACACGTTGGGGAAAGTGCCAGTACGTTCATAAGTTACAATATGTACAAACGGGAGGAAGTAATTAAAAATATGAAGAACGAATCGGAGATGAATTCCTTTTTCAGCGACTTTGTCAGAAACAACCCGCGCCCACGCATTATTTATCGTTTGTATAAAAATTACCCAACAGGCAAAACAACCCATATCGACATGATGATTCCTGAATTATTTAAATATACAGAATCTTACAGCAATTTTGACTGGCAATTAACCCATGAAACCTGTATTATTGCAGGGAAATCAAAGGACAATACAAATTCGTCAAATTGCGGGTTCCTTACAAGCACACAACTTGCCAATCTTCATTCCTTTACTTCCGCAACGCGTACCAACTTAATCTTTCACAAAGCTACTACAGAATATGGAGGCAGAATATGGGAGGCTTGGTTTGCTCCTGATATACCCTTAAACGAAGGCCCTTATAAATTTGCAGGTTTGCCGGGATTGATAGTTCATGTAAATGATTCCCAAAACCACCATCGCTTCACTGTAACAAATATAGACCTCCCTCAAGAGGACACCTATGTGGAAATTAACGCAGACTTTAAGCCACTGGAGTTAAGCAAAAGGGAATTTCATGAAGCACGAAATAAATTCAGACAAAACCCTTTTCAGGCCATGGAGGGTATGTTTGAGGCCGACCCTATGGAAATTGAAATCAGAAAAGATCAAGCACGCAGAAACAACAACCCGATAGAACTAAACTACAGATAATTAACAATGACCAACAGAAGTCAACTCCTGAAAACTTCATACCAATAAGACTTAAACAAAAAACTACTAATTAGGGAAAAAATCAATTTCATTATCTTCTCGAGTATCAAATTAGATTATAACTACAAACCTAACCCCATAACGATAGACTAACTCATGCATAAAGGTTTAATAAACTTTTTTATTATTTGTATTGCATTTTCCAGCTTAGAAGCCCAAACCTTTCTCACAGGCTCGGTACAGGATGAAGCCCAAAAGCCTGTACCCAATATCAATATCCTGGTATATGCCAAGGGTGGCAGTGCCTTGATTGCTTTCGGGGTGAGCAACGCACGGGGAGAGTTCAGCATCAGCCTGCAGGCAGGGGTTGACAGTCTACGCCTGGAGGCCACCTCCATCCATTACCGCAATGAAACCATAAGCATTGCCAACAAAAGCCAGCAGGTACACTTTCATCTGGTTCCCGAGACACAAAACCTGCAGGAATTCGTAGTGCGGGCCTCTCCCATCGTGCAGCGGGGCGATACCATCAGCTACCTGGTAAGCAGCTTTGCCCGTGAGCAGGATCGCTCCATTGCCGATGTGCTCAGGCAAATGCCCGGTATTGAGGTGGAATCTTCAGGACGCATTCTCTACCAGGGCGATCCCATACAACATTTTTATGTGGAAGGGCTCGATCTGATGGGCGGCCGCTATGGCCTGGTAAGCAGCAACCTGCCCCACCGTTCGGTGGCAAGCGTGCAGATACTGGAAAACCACCAACCCATCAAAATCCTGGAAGAACGGCTACCCTCCTATCGTGCCTCCATGAACATTACCCTGAAGCGGGATATTACCACCACGGGTACAGCCCGGCTGGGGAGCGGCCTCAGCCCACTGTTGTGGGATGCCAATATTACTCCCATGATGTTTACCCGCGACTTTCAACTGGCCGGCTCTTACCAGGCCAACAATACGGGCAAAGACGCGGCGCGGCAGCTGGATGCTCTTACCCTGGAAGGTTTGCGAGAACGTACGGAAAACAATCTGCAACGCCCTTCCGTTCTGGGCATTCCCGCTTTGGCTCCACCCGGATTCAAGGAAAACCGGCACCTGGACAACAACATCCATCTACTCAATGCCAATACCCTGTTGCGGCTGCCCCGCGATTTGCAACTGCGCACCAACCTGCATTACATATACGATTTTCAGCAACAGCAGGGTAACACCCGCCGTACTCTTTACACCCCTGGCGATACCCTCGTGTTTGACGAAAACATCCGCAACGAGCTACGCAACAATGCCTTACGGGGAGAAATCACCCTTACCCGCAATACCCGCGACAACTATCTTAACAACAAACTGGAGTTTCAGTCGCATTGGGACAAAAGCCACGGTAGTATCAGGGATGATGGTGAAGGAATGAATCAAAAGCTGAGAAACCCGTTTCATTCCTTCTCCAACCGCCTCAATATGGTAAAACCTTTAGGGGCAAGACTTGTACAACTCAACTCATTTGTGCACTATGATCAAAGTCCACAGACGCTTACAGTGCAACCGGGTACTTTTACCGAAATATTCACTCCCCACACCCAACAACAAAACCTGCGACAGGAAAGTCAGCTAAAAAGATTCAGCACCAACCATTCGGCAAGCCTTGCTTTTGGCTTTGGCCGCTGGACACTTACTTCCAGGGTTGGGTTTCAATACCAACAACAAAAATTCAACAGCGAAATATTCGCTATCCATAACCAACAGGAGACACCTGTCGGGGATAATTTTCGCAATAATACCCTGGGCTTACGCACCCGCGCCTACCTGCAACCTGAAATAGCATATAAAAGGGGAAATATTTTTTCCTTTACCGCCAACATGCCAGTGAGTACGATATATATCAAACTTGAGGACAGCTCACTGCAAAAGCAACAAACCCTTAACCCCATCATCGCCGAACCGCGGCTAAGTGCCGACTATCGCCTGGGCAACTTCTGGCGCATAAGAGGCTCTTACGGTTTTGGTCATAGTTTTGGAGAGATGGAAAGCGTGCATTATGCCTATATTTTAAAAAACTACCGCAGCTTGCATCTGAGCGATACCCCTTTGCGTGAAACCCAAACACACAACTTTTCCGCATTCATCAGTTACCGTAACCCCATCCGGTCGCTTTTCTCCTCGCTTACTTACATCTACAGCATTATCGACAATAACCTGCTATATACCCACAGCATCAGGGATGATGGAAGAAGTATGCTGCAAGCCATAGAAATGCCGAACACGGCTTACATGCATAATCTCAATGGCAGGGTAAGTAAGTATTTCAACAACATCAGCAGTACGCTGGCTCTGCAGGGTTCATACGGCAGAACCCAACGACAGCAGTGGGTAAACCAGCATATATTTAACGGTATCAATCATATATACACCCTTAGCCCCAAAGCCAACATACAGCTTAGCGAACACCTGAGCACCGAACTAAAAACGGAATGGATGTATTATGATACGTGGCAGGGAGACACGAAAATTAATGGCTTGGATATTTTCAGACATTTTGCCAGTATAATGGTATTCCCGGTCCGCAATCAGCACTTGTCACTTCATGGAGAGTATTACAGGCACCGCCACCAGAACAATTACTTCCTCGACCTGCAATATCGCTACACCATAAGGGCACACCGAATAGATATTGACGTTCACTGGCTCAACATCCTCAATCATAAAACATATACCGATTTCAGTGTAGGCCCTTTTATGCTCACTGAAAATGAATACATGCTGCGGCCTTCACAGTTTGTAGTTTCGGTAAGATTTAGTTTTTAAAGTGCGGAGGAAAATGCCTACTTAAGCAAACCCTGCCTGTTGATTTTCTCCACATAGGTGCGGGCAAAATCAATAAGCTCGGGGAAGAATTCCGTAAAGTCCTGCCGGAAGCCAGAGTAATGGATTTTCAAATCCTCCACGGCATACTCCATGCGCGATTCGTAAGGTGTGCGCCGGGCCATTCCTTCCATATGACGCTGCAGGCTCTGAAAATCGGCGTAGTTTACCAGCCAGTTGGATCCAATCATGATGGGAAGCATAAACTTGGCCCGCTGGGGTAGTATGATATAGTTTTTCAGCAGTACATTGTAGGCACTTTGCACGAAACTCTCCAGGGGTTCCTGGCTGTAGTCTTCCCAGTTGCGCGCCAGGAAATGATCGTAAAACATATCAACAATTACCCCGGAATAGTGCCGGTATTTATCGCTAATGCGTTTTTTGCTGCGAAGGAAATAATGGTGAGAATCGGTAAATTCGTCAATTTTACGATGCAATTTGATACCCATACGAATTTCGGGGCCAAACTTTTCTATTTGCCTGCCCTTAACCATATCAGCAATAAAATTGCCCAGAATGAGGTTTTCGTTTTTTCCGGAAAGATAAATATGGGCCAGGAAGTTCATTATCGGACGAATTTACAAGAGCTAAAT
>SLOR01000354.1 GCA_007132395.1 Bacteroidales bacterium | reverse complement strand
GCTCCCTTAAAAGCGAAGCTACTGATTCCCTCCTACGGCATCGAACACACATTCCTTATCATTGCTGTTATTACCACTATTGGTTCCTTGTTTGCCTCGTGGCTCACCAGAAACCCTCCCCTGGGCTGGGTGCCTGTAAATTTTGATGCTTCCAAAAAGTCGGTCAACACCAGCAAAATGATCATCAATGATGCAACACCCAAGCAGATGCTGAAAAGCCCGGTATTCTGGTATATCTGGCCCACTTTCACCCTGATTCTTTTTGGCGGCTTTGTTTGCCTTACCCTTATTTTGCCCTATGGCGAAAGTGTTGTGGGTCTGCCTCCGGTAAAGGCGGCCTTTGCCTTGTCCATATTTGCTGTATTCAACGGCCTGGGACGACCTCTGGCAGGGTATTTAGGCGATAAGTATGGAGTACTGAAGGTTTTATCTGTCACCTATCTAATGCAAACCATTACATTTTTCCTCTTCCCTTTAATAGCTGTTAACCTACCCATTCTTTACCTTGCATCAGCCATTTTGGGCTGGGGCTTTGCGGCCTCTATGGCGCTTTTCCCCAATCAAACGTCCATTGCTTTTGGCACCAAACACCTGGGAATAAATTACGGCATCGTATATACCGCCTTTGGCACCGGAGCCGTAGCATCCATCTTCGGTTCCTGGCTTTTCGATACCACCGGAAGCTACACGCCCGCCTTTGTTGCAGGCGGAATTATGGCTGCTATAGGACTGGCGCTTACTGTTACACTGAGGCAGAAGTATGCTTTCAGGTAGGAACAACCTTTTTCAAAAAAAGGCCTCTGCAGGATGTATTCTTGCAGAGGCTTTTATGTTATTGGGAATGCAATTATGGTTTAATCATAACCGCTCAAGTATTTTCAGCTGGTTATTAATGCCATAATTTCGGGAAAATTCCCGTATATATTGATAGATTTGTAAACCCTTTTTACAACAATTCATATGAGACATATTATACTTGCCCTTTTCGCGCTATTGCTTCATGTAAGCACACAAGCGCAGACAAACCGCCATGTGGGCGTGCTGGTAATGATTGAAGATAGCCTAACCCACCATTTTATCGGAAGTTCTGCTGCAAATAACTTCATACAGCGATACCCTGCCACCACCGATTTCCAGTCTTTTGCCAGTGATACTGCCCTGGTACTACTGGAAGAGAATTTCCACAAATGGAATTTTTGCACCATGGAAAGCGTTCACTTTTCAGTATATGAAGAGAACAGGAAGAACCTCAGGGCTACCGACTTCAGAAATTTCAGGGAAGATTGGTTTAATACCCTTAAAGAGGAATTTGAGGTGGAAGCCATACTGGTGATACGCAATTCACCCCGCTTCGCCGACGGCATCCACTGGAGCAATACAGACATTACCGGCTATGGTATTTATAACGGTTCCCGACGAGCACACAACAACGTGTATGTTCAGCTTGAATTCCTGTTCTTTGCCAGCGGCCGACCCCTCACCCACATCCAGGGGCCTGTTTACCAGCAGGACAGAAACTTTCCCAGAAATGACAAACCCGATGAACAGTTTTCCGAAGAGGACCTTCTGATGACGGAAGCCCCCCTTCAACAACTTATCGTCAACCAGATTGAAGCAGCAATCAGTAACGCTAACTTATTGCGGGGACTCAGGTAATACACATAAGCTTTAGTGACGGGGTGAGCTGTAGTCACCCCGTCACGGAGGCGACGGGGTGACTCCTTAGTGACCCCGTCGCTAGAATAAGACCATCAATCTGCCCACTGTTTTTACCCCCCATCCACAAGTTTTTTCCTGAGTTTTCGTTTATTTGCTTTATTTTGCAGCCCATAAGATGCCCCCATGGATGCTGTATTTATCATAGGAATTTTTCTTTCGTTTTTTCTTTTCTTGCTTTTGCTCCGTAAAAAGGGCAAAAGTTTGCCTGATAAAATTCTTGCTGTGTGGATGCTTGTCATTGGCCTTCATTTGCTGAACTATTACCTATATTCGCTCGACTTCTGGATTCGTTATCCGCACCTGGTAGGTGTTGCTGCTCCTTTCCCTTTGCTGCACGGACCTCTTCTTTACCTGTACACCCTTTTTTCGCTGCGGCCCCAAAGCCGTATCAGATACCGCAATTATCTGCACTTTGCCCCTGCTGCACTGGTCTATATCTACCTCTCAAGGTTTTATTTTTTCTATTCTGCCGAGGAGAAAGCACTTTTGGATATGGGAGCAATGGATGACTTTGCCCTTTTTACCAACCTGGTATTGGTGGCTTTTGTAGTTTCGGGCATCACATATCCTGTGATGGCTTACAGACTGCTGGGAAATTACCAGAAACTCATTGATGCCAATTACTCGAACGATGAACGCATCAGTCTCAATTGGTTAAAATATAGCATCTGGTGGATTGGACTAATTTTCCTTACCGTGGCTGTGGTAACCTTGCTGCGTGAGGGAATGGGGCATGAATTCGGATTTAATATCGACCTGGTTTTTTATGTCATGATTGTACTCTTTATTTTCGGACTGGGGTACTCCGGCATCCGGCATCAGGATATTTTTAGCGACAATCCTGCAACAGAAGGTATGCCCATTGTAGAACCCAAACCTGCTGGTGAATATAAAAAATCCAGCCTTGATGCTGATACTGCTCTGGCATTACATCAAAAGCTTTTGCAATTCATGAAGGAGCAAAAACCTTTTCTTGAACCCAAACTTACCCTGGGAAATCTTGCACAATCATTAGGATTGTCTGTCAATCATCTTTCACAAGTCATCAACCAATACGAAGGGGTAAATTTTCATGACTTTGTGAATAAGTATCGTGTGGAAGAGTTTAAAAATCTTGCATCCCATCCCCATTCCAGGCATTATAATATTCTTGCCCTTGCCCTGGATGCAGGATTTAACTCAAAATCTGCCTTCAATATGGTTTTTAAGAAGCATACCGACAAAACGCCCTCACAATATCTCAGCGAGTTAAATGCCTAGATAATCAGCTTGCTAGACGTCTAATCCTGTAGGATTGCACCCCTTTTTCGTCCAGACTTATACGTTTGAACGCACTCCCGTTTTTATTCCCCCACTTTTGCATCTCCATTCCAATTTCCCAAAAGGAAAAGATGGATGATTGAATTTTATCGCAGTATCGCAACCTTTTGAGCTTACCGTAAACTTAAGGGAAATCTGCAAAATCCACAAATAATTAACAAACCCTAAAGATGCAAAACCCAATGATTAAAAAGATTTCATTATTCGTTTTTTGTCTGACAACAATCCTGTTTTCAGCCCTAGCGCAACAACACACACAAACTCTCAGAGGCAGCGTATACGATAAGATAAGCCATGAGGGGCTGCCAGGCGCAACGATTATCATAAAAGATTCTGATCCTTTGATAGGAACTGTGAGCGATATGGATGGAAGCTTCGTCTTGAAGGATGTGGCCGTAGGCAGACACAACCTCCAAATCAGTATGATGGGATATGAGAGTTTCATTATTAGTGAACTGCTGGTGAGCACCGGCAGGGAAATTATACTCAATACCGGCCTGATCCGCCATTCGGTGGATCTGGGCGAAGTGGTGGTGAGGGTAAACAAAGATGTCCCTTTAAACTCAATGACTACCCTGAGCAGCCGCCAGTTTACCGTTGAAGAAACCAACCGTTATGCGGGAGGGATGGACGACCCGGCCCGCCTGGCTTCGGCTTTTGCCGGTGTGGCAACACCCAATGTCACCAGCAATGGTATTTCTGTAAGGGGCAATAGTCCGGGAGGCTTGTTGTGGCGTATTGAAGGAGTGGAAGTGCCCAACCCCAACCATTTCGCCAATCTCACTGTGGTGGGAGGTGGGGTGTTAACCGCCCTGAGCAGTCAGATGATGGGAAACAGCGACTTCTTCACCGGGGCATTCCCTGCTGAATATGGAAATGCATCCTCGGGAGTGTTTGATATCAGGCTTCGCACAGGAAACCCGTCAAATCGTGAATATACGCTGCAGGCTGGTTTGCTGGGAATTGATGTGGCTGCCGAAGGGCCTTTTGTGGAAGGAAAACAGGCTACCTACCTGATGAATTATCGCTACTCAACCCTGGGTCTTATTTCGCCCTTGTTGCCGGAAGATGCAGGCTTGATCAAATACCAGGACTTTGCTTTCAATACCAGTCTTCCCAACAAAAATGCAGGTACATTCTCTTTCTGGGGTATCGGTGCCCTGGACAGGCAGGAGATGAAAGCGGCTGACATGGACCAGTGGCAATCGGACTTTGACCGCGATGATTCCCAGACTTCCCTTTATATGTTTGCCTCCGGTTTGTCGCACAAATGGGTAACAGGAAGCAAAACCTTCATCAGTTCCACCCTTTCTGCCACCGGAAACGGACTGGAACACGCTGAGCAGCGCATGGGTTATGATTTGCAGCGTTCCCCCCAATCGGCGGTTATTAACCACAGCTGGAAGTTTGGTTTGCAATC
>SLOR01000135.1 GCA_007132395.1 Bacteroidales bacterium | reverse complement strand
GTGGCAAAAGCTGAGGGCTATCCCTCCCTTACCTTTGAAAATGTTCTGGTAGAAAATTATGCTACCACCTGGCTGGATATTGAATTGGGGGCTTATACCGCCACTGAATTTCTGGACGCTGAAGTGGGAGTTCAATTGTATCCCAACCCTGTGAAGCAAACCCTCACCATCACCGGGCTAACCGGCACAACCCAAATCCGCATTTGGGATATGCAGGGGCGCCTGCTAAGGGAGTTTCTTGCAGAAAGTTCTGAAGGTATTGATGTTAGTGAGTTACCTGCAGGGATGTACCTTGTTCGATTCACCTATGATGCAGCAATTGTGAATAAGAAGTTTCTGAAAAAGTAAAGCTTTAACAATTATCCGTTTTCTTGCCAGTAATGATCTTAAAAATAGTTTAATGATAAATATGACCGGGGCCGGGGGATGGTCATTATTCATCGGCGATATCCTGTGCAATATTAAATATCTGTGTGCCCTTCGTGCCTTTGTGGTAAAAAAAAGGATTACCACAGAGGCACAGAGAACACAAAGAATTCAGGGTTAAAGGGATTGGCAGGCAAAAAAAAATGTGTCCTTGTGCCTAATGCCGCGAGCTTACCCTTTGAGCGTTTTCAGCTGCTCTTCAATAACCTTGATTTTGCCTTCGGCATCCGCTTGCTTCTTTTTCTCCATGGCCACCACCTGCTCGGGTGCATTGTTCACGAACTTTTCGTTGCTCAGCTTTTTCATTACCGAATTCAGGAAACCTTGCTGGTATTTCAGGTCCTCTTCCAGTTTGGCGATTTCAGCTCCCACATCAATCTTATCGGAAAGGGGAACATAAAACTCTGTGGTTCTGAGAATAAAGTTGAAAGTCCCTTCGGGTTTTTCGTCCACATAGCTCAGGCTGCTCAGGTTGCAAAGTTTGCTTACCAGGCTGTCGAAAGTTACATCGGGCGCGTCGTTGTTGTTTTTGCGGATCATCAGCTCGATGGCTTCCTTTTGCGCAAGGTTCTTTTCCTGGCGCATATTGCGGATTGCCATGATAACCTGTGTGGCAAACTCAAAACGGGTAAGGATGCTCTCATCGTAGCTTTCAGGTGTGGGCATAGGCGCAATCATAATGCTTTCAGGAGCATCCTCCTTGCGGATATGCTGAAAAATCTCTTCCGAAATAAACGGCATAAAAGGATGCAGTACCTTCAGGATTTTTTCAAGCATTACAATAGTAGTATCGAAACTTTTCCTGTCGATGGGTTGCTGATAGGCCGGTTTTACCATTTCAAGATACCAGGAGCAGAAGTCATCCCAGATAAGCTTATACACAGCCATAAGGGCATCTGCCATGCGGTATTTGGAGAAGTGGTCTTCTATTAAGGCCAGGGTTTTGTTGAAGTTGGCTTCAAACCATTCAATAGCTACCTTGCTGCTTTGGGGTTGCTCCAGGTTTTCATCTACTTCCCAGCCTTGAGTAAGGCGGAATGCATTCCAGATTTTATTGCTGAAGTTACGTCCCTGTTCGCACAGCCCCTCGTCAAAAAGCAAGTCGTTGCCCGCGGGTGCTGAAAACAGCATTCCCACTCTTACGCCATCGGCACCGTATTGGTCGATAAGGGCTAGTGGGTCGGGGGAGTTGCCCAGTGATTTGGACATCTTACGCCCCTGCTTGTCGCGCACGATACCGTGTAGATACACGTTTTTAAAAGGGATTTCCTTGCGGTATTCCAGCCCGGCCATAATCATACGTGCCACCCAGAAGAAAAGGATTTCGGGTGCAGTAACCATATCGTCGGTGGGGTAGTAGTATTTGATGTCTTTGTTGTCGGGATGACGAATACCGTCGAACACCGAAATGGGCCACAGCCATGAGCTGAACCAGGTGTCCAGCACATCTTCGTCCTGGCGAAGGTCTTCGGCTTTCAGGTTTTTGTCGTATTGCTCCTGTGCCATTTTAAGGGCCTCATCTGCCGTTTCGGCTACCACCACCTGACCTGTGGGCAGGTAGTAAGCAGGGATGCGATGGCCCCACCACAGTTGTCGGCTGATGCACCAGTCACGCACATTTTCCATCCAGTGGCGGTAAATGTTTTTCATGCGGGGAGGATAGAAGCGGATGGTATCGTCCATAACCACATCCAGTGCGGGTTTTGCCATCTCTTCCATCTTCATAAACCATTGCAACGACAGCTTGGGCTCAATTACCGCATCGGTACGTTCAGAGTAGCCTACCTTGTTTACCATATCCTCCACCTTTACCAGGTGTCCTTGTTCTTCCAGTTCGCGGGCAATCTGGGTGCGTACGGCAAAGCGATCTTCCCCGATGTGAATTTCTGCCTTTTCGTTGAGCGTGCCGTTGTCATTGAAAATATCGATGCTGGGCAGGTTGTGTTTAATGCCCAGGTTATAGTCGTTAATATCGTGGGCAGGGGTTACTTTCAGTGCGCCGGTGCCGAATTCTCTTTCCACGTATTCATCAAAGATGAAAGGAATCGATCGATTGATGAGGGGCACAAGGGCTTTTTTCCCTTTCAGGTGCTGGTAGCGCTCATCTTCGGGGTGCACACAAATGGCCGTATCGCCCAGGATGGTTTCCGGACGGGTAGTGGCAATGGTTACATATTCGTCTTCTGTGCCTTCAATGCGGTAGCGCAGGTAGTAGAACTTGGAGTTAACTTCTTTGTAGATTACTTCCTCATCCGAAAGGGCAGTAAGGGCCTTGGGGTCCCAGTTTACCATGCGTACACCGCGGTAAATGAGTCCTTTTTTATGCAGGTCAATAAATACCTTGATTACCGAATCTGATAAGGATTCATCCATGGTAAAGGCGGTACGGTCCCAGTCGCAGGAAGCACCCAGTTTTTTGAGCTGCTCCAGGATGATTCCTCCGTGTTTTTCTTTCCACTCCCAGGCATGTTCGAGGAACTGCTCACGGCTGAGGGTATTCTTATCTATACCTTCTTCCTTCAATTTTGCAACTACCTTGGCCTCGGTGGCAATGGAGGCATGGTCGGTACCGGGTACCCAGCATGCATTTTTGCCCTGCATTCTGGCACGACGCACCAGAACATCCTGAATGGTGTTGTTGAGCATATGCCCCATGTGCAACACACCGGTTACGTTGGGTGGGGGAATGGTAATGGTATAGGCTTCGCGCTCATCGGGCGATGATTTAAAATATCCTTTGTCCATCCAGTGGCTGTACCACTTCTTTTCGGTTTGCGCGGGAGAATACTGCTTGGGAAGTTCCTTCATTTTCTGTTATCTGATTTCTGATTTCTGTTTCACTTTTTTTAAAGGACGGTTAAACTGCTATTGCTGCAAAAATAAGCTTTGCCGAAGGGTTATATCCATCCCTTTAAAACAACTGGCAAAGATAGTGAGATAATTTTTAGTCGCTCAGATTTTTTGGCCTTCTCAAGTTTTACTGTCAAAGTTTGAGGCCAACTTAACATCCCCTTAAAACCGATAGCAGAAACCCGAAACACCTATAATCAAACAAATCATCACCTCAACATAAAAATATAACATGAATAATATACAGATGTAACGAATTGTATTTATATTTAATCTAATCAATAATTCGATATAGTTGCTTTATTTGTCCTCGGGTACGGGTTTTTGTTTACCATACAAAAATGTTCAGGATCATGAAAAGAAATAGAAGTGTCAGCGTATTGGCCTTAACAGTATTGGTAGCTTTTTCTCTTAAGGCATGCAGCAAAGAGGAATATCCCATAGATAGTATCACCTTGATCACATCGGCCGCTCAGGTGCAGTTTAGTTTGTCGGGCTCCGAAGATATCGTAATTCATTGGGGAGATGATGGTAAAAAAAGTACTTTGAATGAAGGAACTTTCCTTGATTTTGCCGAACGTTTCGAATTTTCTCACACTTATCCCTTTGCGACTTCACGCAAAATTATTATCACCGGAAAGGTTGAAAAATTGCGTTGTGACAATATGCAATTAACAGCTTTAGATGTAAGCCGAAATGGGGAACTCACAGCATTAAATTGCTCTGGCAATCAATTAACCGCTATAGATGTGAGCCGGAATACGGCATTAACATCATTGATTTGCAGCAACAATCAACTAACCGATTTGGATGTTAGCAAAAATACCGCGCTCCTAGAGTTGAATCTTGGGGGTAATCAAATTTCCGCAATAGATGTGAGCCGGAATACTGCACTAAAATATTTGGGGTGCAGCGATACTCCATTAACAAATATTGATGTGAGTGCTAATACCGGGTTAACAATTTTAAATCTTAACAGAAGTCAATTAACAAAACTGGATGTGAGCACAAATACTATGATGAATAGCTTATGTGTGCGAGGTAATCAATTAACAGTTTCTGCATTAAATGACCTGTTCAAAACACTGTTTTACGTTCCCGAAGGAGAATATGCATTTATAGACTACACGGAAAATCCCGGATGGCGCGATGCTGATCATAGTATTTGGCAAGAAAAGAATTGG
>SLOR01000264.1 GCA_007132395.1 Bacteroidales bacterium | reverse complement strand
TGACGGGTATTTTTTGTTTCGTTTGCCCGCAATATTCATGTATGGCCATGAGTGCTGCCTTGGCATTGAGGGTGTCAAAAACCGTTTCCACCAGCAGGATATGCGCACCGCCATCCATCAACCCTCTGATTTGCTCCAGGTAAGCTTCCCTGAGCATATCGAAATCCACAGCCCTGAAAGCCGGATTGTTTACATCCGGGGAGAGGGAGGCGGTTTTGCTTGTGGGGCCCAGGGAGCCTGCTACAAAACGGGGCCGGGAAGGGGTGAGCCGGTTATACTTTTCACAAGCCTCGCGCGCTAATCTGGCTGACTGGTAATTCATTTGGTACACCCAATCTTCCATGCCATAATCTTCCATGGAAATACTGGTAGCATTGAAGGTATTGGTTTCAATAATATCGGCACCTGCAGCTAAGTAAGCTTCATGGATTTCGCTGATTATCAGGGGCTGTGTAATTGATAACAAATCGTTATTGCCTTTAAGGTTGAGTGGGTGGTTTTTGAACTTATCCCCCCTGAAATCTTCCTCCTTCAGCTTGTAACGTTGAATCATGGTACCCATGGCTCCGTCAAGAACAAGGATTCTTTGTGTGAGAAGGTTTTTTATCTGATGATATGTTGTCATTGGTTGAGATTAAGGTTAAGGCTGAGCGGAGCAAAGTCCCGGGAGAATGCGATTCGGGATTGAGGCTGAGCGCAGCAATAAGAAGTTGAACGAAGTGAAATCACGAGACCGAAGGAATTCGGAACCCCCGAGAGCGCAGCGATTCAGGACAAAACTAAAAGTATAAAGAACACAGAGTAATATGATTCAAAAATGCACTTGTTTACAGGACATTCTCAGATATTTTGACAATATGGTCAACTTTTCCCATGGTATAAATATGCACAAAAGGATGGCCTGCAGCTATCAATTCTTTAATCTGCCCAGAGGCCCATTGTACTCCCACTTCTTTTACCTGTTTATTGTCTTTGCAGTTGTTTACTTCTCTCACCAGGGGCTCAGGAATGCTCAGGTGGAAGGTTCGTGGCAACATATTCAAATGCTCTTTTGTGGTAATGGGTTTAATGCCTGGTATTACCGGTATGTGAATGCCGGCTTTTCGACATCTTTTTACGAAGTTAAAGAAAAGCTCGTTGTCGTAAAACATCTGGGTGACAATATATTCAGCGCCCATGTCCACCTTTTCTTTCAGAAACAACAAGTCTTGTTCTGCATTGGGCGATTCAGGATGCTTTTCGGGGTATCCTGCCACCCCCACAGAAAACTTTGTACGGGTGGGATTCTCCACATATTGCTCATGGTAAATGCCCCGGTTCATGGCCATAATCTGGTCAATGAGGCCGGAGGCATAACGATGGCCGCGGGGGTTGGGCGTGAATCGCCCAGTAATTTTATCCCCATCGCCTCTTACTACCAGCAGATTGGTGATGCCCAGAAAATCCAGGTCGATGAGGGCATCCTCTGTTTCTTGTTTGGTAAATCCACCGCAAATAATATGAGGCACAACATCCACTTTGTACCTGGCCTGTATGGCAGCTGCAATGCCCACTGTGCCGGGGCGTTTGCGTACTACGGAAGGAATCAGGCTGCCGTCGGCTTGCTTCACATAAGATACCTCTTCACGATGGTAGGTGATATTGATAAAAGGTGGTTGGAAGAGCATGAGCCTGTCCAGGGTGCTGAAAATTGTTTCGATACTGCTGCCTTTTACCGGCGGTAAAAGCTCGTAGCTGATGCGGGCCTTACCATTGCTCTGGGATATTAATTCGGGAATTGTCATGTTTTCTCTTTAATATATTTCATGCCTGCACTTGTGCTGTGGCCTGTTCAGTAAGGGTTTGACTAAAATCTCCACGTACGGGGAAATCAAAAAATGCAATAAATATATCCATGGCTTGTGCCTGTTTCCTGATACGGATAAGCCGTGACAAGCTGATGTATCCCACCACATAGTTATAATCGCGGGAGATGAGCTTCTCTTCAATGCTTTCAAATTCGAAACGGTTTAAGTCGGACAAATTGTTAAACCGCAGATAAATCTTTACCATTACATTATTGCTATGCCGGGGTACCCTGAAATACTTTTTCTTTTTATACTCGTAGCGGTAGCCATGCATTCTGGCCGTAATATCCGATAATACAGAGCTTCCGGTGGGGAAGGCCCCGGCACCTTTGCCAAACATGAATTGTTTTTCATAAAATGCACCTTCTATAATAACACCGTTGTATTCGTTTTCCACATTATATATATACTCCTCCTCGCTAACCATTTTAGGCATAACCATCAGGTTAAAGCTTTTGCCGTTTACTTTGGTAGCCTGTGCCACCAGCTTGAGGCGATAACCCTTTTCACGGGCAAAGCGAATATCACCTTCTTTAAGGTTCGAAATTCCGCTTACGAAAATCTCTTCAGGATCTACCCATGTTCCGAAGCCATGCAGTGCCAGGATTATGAGTTTGAAAAGTGAATCCCATCCGCCCATATCCAGACTGGGGTCTGTTTCGGCAAAGCCCAGCTCTTGTGCTTCTTTCACTGCCTCAGGGTACGATTTTTTTTCATTGAAAATTTTGGAAAGCACAAAGTTGGATGAGCCATTAAGAATACCGGTGATGGATAATAGAAGATCGTTGTCGTAATATTCTTCCAGGTTGCGAATTACAGGGATGGAGCCGCAGGCAGACGCATCGTACAGTAATGCTGCGCCGGTTTTTTGTTGCAGCTCAATGAGTTCGGGAAGGTGTGCTGCGAGCATTGCTTTATTACCCGACACAACACTTTTACCTTTTTTCAGGGCACGGGAAACGATATGGAATGCCTCTTCTGCATCGTTGATAAGCTCTACTACCAGGTTGATATCTTTATCGTCGAGAATATCATCGGCATCAAAAGTGAATTTTTCTTTTGGCAGGTTTCGTTCCTTTTCAGGGTTGAGGATACAGATTTTTTTAACGGAGGCCCTCGTGGTATGGCTATGCTGCAGAACATGATACAATCCTTCGCCCACAACGCCAAAGCCAAAAAGGCCGATGGTCTGTTTGTTATTTTGATTTGTCATTTTTTATAAAGTTTAAGATGGAAACTGTTTTGGGACCTTGTTAAATGCCAGTTGTTATCCGGACGCTGAGCCTGTCGAAGCGGGTATGTGACTGATCACCAGCTGTCGTTTCGACAAGCTCAACGACCGGTATACACTTTTCATACAACCTGGTAAGGGTTTAGATTTTATCCAGTACCTGTTCGAAATCGGCAATGATATCATCAATATGCTCAATGCCCACCGATACCCTGAGCAAGTTGGGCAGTACCCCACTGGCAAGTTGCTCCTCATGGGAAAGTTGCTGATGGGTGGTTGCCGCAGGTTGTATTATCAGGGTTTTGGCATCGCCTACGTTGGCGAGGTGGCTCACCAGTTGCAGTTTGTCAACAAGTTGTGTGGCAACTTCCTTGTCACCTTTGAGGGTAAAGGTCAGTACCCCGCCAAAACCGTTTTTCAGGTATTTGCTGGCCAGATTGTGATAGGGGCTGGAAGGTAATCCGGGGTAATTCACCTTGTCAACTGCCGGATGGGCTTCCAGCCATTGTGCCAGTGCCAGCGCATTGTCGCAGTGGCGTTGTGCGCGCAGGCTGAGGGTTTCTAACCCCTGTAACAGCAGGAATGAATTAAAGGGGCTGATGGCTGGCCCAAAATCTCTCAATCCTTCCACACGGGCACGGATAATAAAAGCGATGTTGCCAAAAGGCCCTTCCTGGCCAAAGACATCTGAAAATACCAGTCCATGATATCCTTCGGAGGGTTGGCTGAACTGTGGGAATTTGCCGTTGCCCCAGTTGTAGTTTCCGGCATCCACAATTACGCCTCCGATACTGGTTCCATGGCCGCCAATCCACTTGGTGGCCGACTCCACAACAATGTTGGCGCCCAGCTCGATGGGCCTGCACAGGTAGCCTCCGCAGGCAAACGTATTGTCAACAATCAAAGGGATGTCGTATTTACGTGCCAGGGCGCCAAAAGCTTCAAAATCCGGGATGTTGAAGCCGGGATTGCCAATGGTTTCAATGTACAGGGCTTTGGTGTTTTTGTCGATGCGGTTTTCAAAGTCACTAATGGTATCGCCCTGCACGAAACGTACTTCAATGCCCAGGCGCTTGAATGCTACTTTGAACTGGTTGTAAGTTCCACCATAAAGAGATGAGGCCGAAACAAAATTATCACCTGCTTCCAGGATATTGTTCAGGGCGATAAACTGTGCTGCCTGACCCGATGATACTGCCAGGGCCGCAACCCCGCCTTCCAAAGCTGCCATGCGCTTTTCAAACACATCGGTAGTGGGGTTCATAATGCGGGTGTATATATTGCCGAACTCCTTCAGGGCAAACAGGTTGGCTCCGTGTTCTGAATTATTGAATACATAAGAAGTGGTTTGATACAAAGGCACCGCACGTGAACCGGTTACCGGATCGG
>SLOR01000065.1 GCA_007132395.1 Bacteroidales bacterium | reverse complement strand
CCCCCGGCCATGGGATTTTTCGACTTCTGCGGTTTGGCGTTTTTGCCAATGTGAAGGTAAAAGGGTTCTCTTGAAGCCTTTAAAGCCTGCTCGGCATTTTCGAAGGATTTGTACTTGGCCGAAGGGTAAGCCTTAATGGCCCTTTCGCAGGCCTTCCAGGTATCAAACACCCCCATTTCATGTCCTTCCCACACTACGTAGTATTTCTTTTTTGCCAAAATAACTGGATTTCTAAGGTTTGTTGCCGACGATTACTTTGCTGACGCTACTCTTCTTTATTCTCTATTCTCTCCTCTGAAGGAGTCCCAACCCTGTGCTCTCAATGGAATAACATTTCCGGAGGTTGAAATCAGATCGGTTTGTGCCGGGTTGTCAGTAACGTGTCCGATAATACTGATGGACTCCACATCTTTTATTTTTTCATAATCTTGCTGGCTGACGCAAAACAATAATTCATAATCCTCCCCACCGTTAAGTGCAAATGTGGTGGGGTCGATTTTGAAATCGTGTGCCACGGTGGCGGTTTGCATGTCAACCGGGATTTTCTCTTCGTAAATCACGGCCCCTTTGCCCGATGCTTTGCTGATATGCAGCACCTCCGATGCCAGCCCGTCGGAAATATCAATCATGGCGGTGGGCACAATGCCTTTCTGTTGCAGCAGCTCCACCACATCCTGGCGTGCCTCGGGCTTCAACTGCCTTTCCAGCACATAGGAAAACTGGCTGATGTCGGGTTGCGCCTGGGGGTTCGCTTTGAAAACTTCTTTTTCCCTTTCCAGGATTAACAGGCCAGCATATGCAGCACCCAGGTTGCCACTTACGCAAATCAAATCGTTGCTCTGCGCACCGGAACGATACGTAATTTTCCCCTTGCCTACTTTGCCCAGAGCTGTTACAGAAATGAATAATCCGGAAGCACTGCTTGTTGTATCACCCCCAACCAGGTCAACCTTGTATTTATCGCAGGCCAGCTTCATTCCCTCGTAAATCTCTTCCAGTGCCTCCACTGTGTAGCGGCTGGATACGGCAATGCCCACGATTACCTGTGTTGGCGTGCCATTCATGGCATAGATGTCGGAAAGGTTTACCACGATGGATTTGTAACCCAGGTGTCGCAGGGGTGTGTACATTATATTAAAGTGTACACCTTCCACCAGTAAATCTTTGGTGAGAAGTGTAATATTGTCACCGGTATCAATGGCGGCGGTATCATCGCCAATGCCTTTTATGGTGCCATTGTCGTACTGTTTCACATTGGCTGTGAGGAGATCAATAAGTCCGAATTCGCCCAGGGATGTAACGGGTGTTTTGCTCATAATTTCTTTTCTGTTATTGGGATATATTTTTTTCTGTTTTCTACTTCATAATACGCGACTGCAAATCAATAGATTCTTTGTGAATAAGGTCCAGAAGGTTTTTCAGGAACTTCTCGTCCAGGCCTTTCTCCTTGCCCATTTCCATGCGGGTACGGATAATGGTATTCCACCGTCTTACCTGTAGAATTGTCATTTTGCAGTCGGATTTCAGCCGGGCAATTTCCTCCACTACATGCATTCTTTTTGACAAGATGCCTATAAGCTGATTGTCAAATTCGTCAATTCGCTTTCTGAGAATTTCCAGTTCGAAGCAGGGGTTGTCTTCCGCTGATTCCGGTACGGTGAGCTTGCTGAAAATGGTTTGCAGATCGACAGGTTTGAGCTGTTGTGCCGCATCGGTAAGTGCCTCGCTGGGCATGTGGTGCGACTCTATCATTAGGCCGTTCATGTCCAGCAGCAGCGCTTGCCGGGCCACTTCTGCGATAAGATTTCTTTTTCCTGCAATATGGCTGGGGTCGCAAATCAGGGGCAGCTCAGGAAAAGAGCTTTTTAGTTCGATGGGAATATTCCAAAGAGGCTCGTTGCGAAACCTGCTTTTTTCGTAGGTGTTAAAGCCACGGTGAATGGCAGCAAGCTTCGTGATGCCACTCATGTAAAATCGTTCCAGTACCCCCATCCACAGTGCTAGGTCGGGGTTGAGGGGGTTTTTTACCATAACAGGAATGTCAACGCCCCGCAGTGCTTCGGCCAGCTCCTGCACAGAGAAGGGATTTACGCTGGTTCGGGCTCCCACCCAAAGAATGTCAATACCCGCCTCCAGACATGCTTCCACGTGAGCAGGGGTAGCCACCTCAACAGCTAAGGGAAAACCATAAGTTTCTTTAACTTCCTTGAGCCATTCCAGGGCTGTTTTTCCATGCCCTTCAAAAGAACTGGGTCGGGTACGAGGCTTCCATACCCCGGCGCGAAAGGCTGATACCAGTCCGGTTGCCTGCAGTTGTGCTGCAGTAGTGAGCACCTGCTCACGGCTTTCGGCGCTGCACGGACCACTTATTAACAGGGGTTTATGACGGGCTGGTAGCCACTGCTCTATGTTTTGGGGTTGTATTTGTTTTACGGGTAAATCCATTATAATGGGTGTTTTGTGCATCTTTACATCATAAAGCACAACAAATGGGATTGTGGGTTTGTTGGTGTCGGGCAAAAATGCAGCTGCAAAGTTAATAACTAAAATGCAACAAAATGAAAACAGGCTCTATAGCCTTAAGTTAACCGGAAGTTGAATATTTGACACTTTTGAAACCTTCTCAAATACAACTCAAGTTGTTCAATGCGTTATGATAGGGCATAATCACCGGTTTTACCTGCCATAGGAAAAATGTTTTCTTTTGCCTGTGTTTTGCCAGTTGGATATAGTGTTTAATAGAAAAAAATATGTAGGTTTGCGTACTAAAACTTCTACCCGTGCCATGCAATTCAACGAAATCAAAAACACCCTCACCACTTTTACCCGCGAAGGGAAAAGTATGTTTGTTACGTCTTCCTTTCAAACTCAGAGCCTTGTGTTGTTACACATCATCAGCCGCATTGACAGTGGCATCCCTGTATATTTTCTAAATACCGGCTACCACTTTCCCGAAACCATTGTTTATAAAAACAAAGTGGCTGATTTGTTGGGTATTAATGTGGTAGATTTGGTGCCCCAGGTACCTAAAAACCTGCAACGGGATGCGGCAGGAAATCTTTTATTTACCTTTGACCCCGACTACTGTTGCTACCTTAATAAAATACAGCCTGTTGAAAAGCTTCTTGAGCATTATGATATCTGGATTAATGGGGTAAGGGCCGATCAGAGTAAAGAAAGAAGCCAGCTTGAAGTGTTTCAGCCCACAGGAGCCAGAGCCACACGATATCACCCCATGCTCGACTGGAGCGAGACGCAGATAGCAGAATACATCAATAAATATGACCTTCCTGTGCATCCGCTTGAGGCAAAAGGATACAGAAGCATAGGATGCGAGCCCTGCACACAGCCCGTTCATAAACAGAACTCCCGTGAGGGCAGGTGGTATGGAATGAAGAAAAAAGACTGCGGACTGCATACTGAACCCATATGCTGTAAACCCGGCGAAATAAAAACAACAAAGGGATAATAGAACGAATCATCTGATTGTATCAAAAAGCTTGACTATGAAGATTCTCATTACCGGAGGAGCCGGCTATATAGGGAATGAACTTGTTTTCGAACTACTGAAGGTTCCACAGGTAGAAAAGGTGGTGGTTTACGATAACCTGAGCAGGAAAAACTACAACCTCTTTCTGGATACCCGTTACGAGCCCCATAAGATTCAGTTTGTGAACGGCGAATTGCTTGATTCGCGTAAGCTCCGTAAAGAACTGCAGGGCATAGATGTAGTATTCCATCTTGCTGCTATTGTATCCACCCCCTATGCCACAGAAAACTCACACCTTTTCGAGCAGGTAAACCACTGGGGCACCGCCGAGCTGGTATATGCCGTGGAGGAAAGTGATGTAAAGCAGTTTATTTACCTGAGCACCACTTCAGTATATGGAGCTTCGGAAGAATTCAATACCATCCAAACCATACCCGATCCCAAAACTTTTTACGGAAGCAGTAAGCTCAGAGGAGAGCAACATGTGGAAAGGCTTATGGCTAAAATGAATGCCTGCATCATACGCTGTGGCAATGTTTACGGGTATAGCCCCAGCGTTCGTTTTGACGCGGTTATCAACCGCTTTATGTTTGAGGTAAATTTCATGGGAAGGGTACAGATTAATGGTAACGGACACCAGACCCGCGCTTTTATTCATGTGGATAAGGTGGTGCATGTGCTGAGAAATCTTATTAACCCCGACTTTTCACTATCGCCGGGCATCTATAACCTGGTGGATAAAAACCTTTCCGTTTCGGGAATTGCCGAAACCATCAAAGAAATCTATCCACACATGGATATGATTTATGTAAACCAGCACCTGGTAATGCGCGAAATAAAAGTGGAAAAGGATGAGCGAATTGAACCCCTGAAAACCACAACCCCCATCAGTTTCAGGGAAGAACTTATCAACTTCAAAAATAAATTCTCCTTCTCGTCACATTTTGATATGTGATATTAGCAGGTGAATGGGTTCCAACTATCGGAAGCCTTTCGGCATTCCACATAGCTTTTATTTACATCAGCATAAACCGGAAGCTGAATCCCGCATGGGTATTGGATGTGGGGAACTGGTTGGATACGAAAGGATTGGTGATGGTTCTGTCGTAGAACAACCGCATGTTTACCCTTGCACTAACCTGGTAGTCGGCAGAGAAGTTTATACCTACTGTATTTTGCCCTGCAGAAATCACATCTACCTCTTCCACCAGCTTTCTGAGCACTGTTCTGTTTTGGCGGAACGACATGTCGAGCCTTAACACAAGGTCGCTTTGTATCCTCTGGGTGTTGTTGCCCTGGGCCAGGTTAAATGCCAAATCCTTGAAGCGGTAACCCGTTCCGATAATCACTTCTCTTGTTTTCAAATCAGTAACCTGGTTGTTGGCAAAGCTGAGGCCGATGTTTCTTGAGCTGTTGTATTGTAATCGTGTCATCAGGCTGTTTACCCAGGTCATGTCGATGCTAATGAGCGGATTAAATTGTTCATTGATAGAAACCTGGCCAATTTCCAGCTCCGGAATAAAATTGCCCCGCTCGTCCATGGCAGATGGGAATCCGCCTCTTTCCCTGTACTGTGGGATAGAGCGATAGGAGTTAACCGTAAATGTACTGCGGTAGCCATGGGCAATGGTGATGGTCTGGAAGTACCTGCGAACGGCATCAATGCGTGAAAGCCCATCGTAGGTAAGCCTCCAGTTGGGCATGGGGATATTCAGGAAAGGGTTGGTTTTGGAGTTTGAAGGGTCCCAGCCGGCATAGGCAGCCATAAAGGCAGGGATAAGCACATCCTGTGAGGTAGGGCCATAGCCCACGGGGAAGCCGGTTGTATCGGAGTATTCTCCGCTCCAGTTGGGGTTGTCTTCAGCCAGGCGCCGGGCCATATCGTGCCGATACGTTTTAAAGTTTTCAAAAGCCTCAGAGGTATAATCGTCATTAGTACCCTCAAATGTTGTTGCCAGCGAAAGGAATGAGATACTGAAGCTACCTGTGGTCTGGGGGCTGAAAGAGCCGAAGGAGCCTTCTTCGTCGGCTTTAAAGTACTCAGAATGGATGCGGGCATAATTTCTTAGTGCAGTAAACTCAATGCGCAGGTGGGGCAGGGGTTCGAACTGCGACCTTGCGGATATATTTTGTGTGTAATTGGTCACGTAAGCATTGTTGAGCATGGGGTCGTCGGTAATCCAGTTTCCGGAAATGGCTCGTGTGCGAATATCTTCCTGGCTGCCAAAGATAAAGCCCAGCCCCGGTGCACCATAGCCTGTGGTTTCAAAGTCCCAGTCCTGGCCCAAAATGGAAGGCTCAGGCAAAAAGCCGGGCAAGCGTGTACCATTACTTTCGGTGTAGTTGATACTGAAGTTGCGCACTCCCATAAGCAATCGCAGGAAGCTTTCAGTGGCCACTTTAAAGTAATTGGTTCTTTCCTCATCATCTTCTTCGGGCTGGGCTTGTGCTTGCTGCGGGCGTTGTTGCGGACGTTGCTGCTGGGGCGCGCGGGCCATACCCTTCTGGTTTATCTGTCTCAGAAATCCTACTTTATTGTAAAGGTTTACAAAGTTGGCGTTCACATTTAATCGTTTGGTATTGGAATTTTCCACTGTATTACCCAATCGTGTTGCCGCCAGGGGTGCTGCCTGCCAGTCAAAATCTGCTGCATAACCTGCATTGGATGTTACCCAGTCGAGCATGGGCAGTTTGTTAATGGGCAGGTTGTAGGTAATATTAGCCCTGTGGGTGTAAAAGGTGGTGCGGCCAAAACTCCGGATATTGTTTATGATGCTGTCTCTTTTCCATGAATAATCATCGTCGTTACGATTAATTCGTCCCGGGGGCTCGTCAATACGGGCATTGTTGGTGGCGGTAAACTCCAGTTTCAGCGCCCGGGTGATATCGTAGCGGATATCGTAAATCCTGTCCCATGAAAAAGTTTTTACATAGTTGGGCTCCAGGATAATCTGATAGCTGCTTTTGTCGCGCATCAAAGATTCGCTGTATCCCCTGTCCATAATGGTTCGGAAAGAAACCATACGCGGCATGTAGTAGAAATTGAAGTCACGAAAAAGCCTGAAAGCATTTCCTGAAAACATGTCTACCCCGGAGAAAGGAGTTATATTTTGCGGGGTAGTTTGCCAGTTGTAGCCGATGGCGCCTCTCCACAGCTTCTGCCTGTCGTATTCAATGTCGATGGTGCGTGCGAATACCTCTGAATAGGAATAAGTGACGTCAAAATTTTCAATCTGGTAAAACCGGTTGCTTCCTCCCGGAGTAAGCCGGCTTTTGCCCACGTTGCTGAAATTGAAACTTTTTCTTCTTACATAATCCTGTGCGATATTGCGGATGGAGTCTCTTTCAGCATCTGTTTCGTAAGAGTCCAGGTCATCGCGAAACAGAATGTCGGGGTTAAGAGGGTTATATTGAGGGTCGGTAAACGACTCAGAAAAGCTGAAGTGAAAAGGTATCCTCAATCCGAAGTTTTCGGGGAAGAACTTGCCCAACTCCAGGTTGGATGCAATGTCGTACGACCGGACATATTCCTTGCTTCGGTCGCTAACCTTTTGCTCGATGCTTCCGAATCCCGGGGTACTGGTAAATCCTGCCACAGTAAGGTTTCCCAAATCGGCCAGCTGTGCATTCACCCTTCCTGAAGCAGCCCATCCTCCCTGGTCTTCGAATTCGTACAATCGCAATTCGTTAACCCATACTTCTGCCGACTTGGGCATGCCATCGTCATCGGGCGTGCTGAATGTCCTTTTGGGGTTGCGCACACCAATCATGATAACCTTCACATTGCTCAGGGTGGGTGTTCCCACCACGGTCATTTTGTTATTGCCGTCATATTCGGTGTAAGGGGTTGCCAGGGTAATGCCGCTGGAGGCTTCACGCATGAGTATGTTGCGGGTAAGCTTAAGGTTGGTAAGTCTTTCCAGGTGAACGTCGAAATTATTTTCTTCGGGCCACACCAGCTCACGGATTGGTCCGGTGGCCCAGGGCGTAACCTCCATGGGCACTTCGTATTCGTAATAGTTATTGGTAAAATCGGAGCCCAGCCTGATGAATACGGTAATGTCGTTATCGCGAAGGTCCTGCTCGTTTCCGAAAGCTTCGGCATGGGCAAACATTTTGATACGGCGGTATTGCCTCATGTCGAGGTCGGCAGTTTTATACACCGCGCGGGCATCTCCATCCTTAAGATTGGTGAAACGCATGGCAAGCGACTGCTCGTTGCGGCGCTGCAGGGTAGTAGTTCCCAAATCCTGCTCTCTTTCTATGCCCGGGGGTAAGGTATAGGGGATCGGAGAACGTGTACCATTTTCCTCGATATTCACGGTGAACACTTCAAATGAGGTGTCGGTATTATCCACGGGGATATATTCTCCGGGTACTGTGAGCGAGCGGTCGAATGTTCTCCAGTTACCCCTGATAAGCTCCAGGGTGGCGAAACGCAAGAATACCGGCTCTTCAAAGTCCTTCATAAACATGCGCAAAAAGCGGATGGACTTAAAATCCTGAATGTTGTTAATGGCCTGGCGGTTGGGGTCGCGCAGGGGAATTTTAAACTGATACCAGTTTACAATATCCACCTCCCCGTTCTTAAGGGTAACTCTTGCTTCCACCACATCGGAAATATAGTTCTGGCCCACCACCATGTCTTCCGGCCTGAGGCTTACCCTGTACTGGAAGTATCTTTCGGCCTCGTTGAGGGTTCCGTCTTTATTGATATCCTCGGTATTGGGAATGTTGGTAGCCTGGGTAGGATAGGGTTCAGGCGATTGCTCTGCAGTGGGGCTGTTGCCCTCCATTCCGTTAAATCGTTTGTACCGGTCGAGAATTCCTACCTCGTTCTGATCCAGCTCGGAGCCTCTGAAATACTGAAAATTATCGGCAGAGGGGTCTTCCCATGCCTGCTGATAGGCTTGCGAGTTGGTGCCGTACATACTGGCAATTACATCCAGAAAAGCCTCCTGGAAAAAGGTTCTTTCATCTTCGGTGCGCAATCCGTCCAGCCCTATATCCTGAAACTCGCGGGCTGTGGGGTTGTTGTCGAATGAGTTTACAATGGCCTGTAAGGTGGGCACCCTTCCCCATATGGTAGTATCCACATTTACCACCTCGTCGGAAGTGGGTAAACCATTTTCAAAGCTTTTTCTTCCGTCGCGCAGCACATCTTCCGAAACATCCCCCAGGTTGAAGTATAAGTCACCGCCGCGATGCTCGGGGTTGTAGATGAACGGGTCAAGCATCCAGAATTCGATGTATTCGATGTTGGAAGCCTCAAAATCGGTGTTTTGTATGGGGCGCATGATTCCACCCCAGCGGCTGGCCGGGTTTATGAGTGAGCCATCCTGAGCCATTCCGCTGCTGTAGGCCGAGGGGCGGGTGTCGTAGTTATACATACCCCTTTCGCTGGGATAAAATGCCAGGTTGAGCACGGGAATGGAAGAAGGGATGCCGGTGGGATTGTCCTTGTTGGGCCACAGTTCGTTTTCCCGCACCTCGCGCACGTAGTGGTTGGATTGCTGCTCGGAGTCGCCGCGGATATGGCCCGGGGTAAGGTTGTTGTTGTCCCAGAATAAGCGGTCGATGATATACCATGCCAGTCGGGCGTTGTTGAAACGAAATGCCAATCCGGTTCCGGGTGCTGCTTCGGGAAACATCCCCGGCTGTGTCTGATGCTGCGGAGTACTGGCAATAGACCATGAGTGCACGTTTTTCAAATCGATGGACGATTTGCTACCCTCAAAGTCGTCGATATAAGCTGTGCCCGCACTTCCAATCAGTCGCGAGTGCCCCGGAATCAGGTGGGCAAATTCGCCGATGAAGGTAATGCGCGAAGGTGTTGTGGAAGAGTAAAATGGTAGCCTGTCGAGCATTCGTGTAAGGAAGAGCGACTCCGTCTGGTAAGTTGTATTGAGCCCCCATATGGTATTGGCAATGGGTTCGTCGCCATAGTTTACTTTCTGGGTGAGGGGTCTTTCTGATAACCGCATTATTGTACCTCCAATGCTCAGGTTTTCATTCACCCGGTGGTCAACATGCGTACCCATGAGGGTTTTGGTCTGGATGTTGAAAAGGCTGGAGCTTTCCAGCGAAATACGGATGGGTGTGCCGGAGTTGAGAATCCCCTCATTGATAATTCTAACCCGTCCAAGGGTATAGTCAACGGTATAATCCACATTTTCCGTAAGGGGAACACCACCGGCGGTAACTACCACAGAACCGGGGGGGATATTGATGGCGTTGAGAGGTATTTCAGAGCCTGAAGCCGACTTATAGCGTCCTTCAAGGATAAAGCGGTTTTTTTCGGGGAACTGTTGTGCCCTGTACTTGGTAGTGGTGTATAGGGAGTCGAAGGCATACTTGTCGCCCAGCTCAGGGTCTATCAACATTTTGCGCAGGTGCGAGCCAAAAGGTTCCACTACGGGGAAATAGATTCTACCGTTGGAAGACTGTATGGTACCTCCTTGTGTAGCGGCATTATCCACAAAGTCAAACACCCCGTCGGGCACGGGGTCCAACTGTGTGTTAAGCCTGTCCAGGCCCATTACCCTGATGAGAGGCATGCCTTCCACGGGGCCTTCATTCAAAAATCCAATGGGCACGCCCAGCTCTTCATCTTCGTAAAGAATATTAAGGCGGAAGTCCTGTCGGTTAACCTGGAAAGCACCAATGCTGTACACGTTTTTCATCATCAGATCCCAAATGGGGAGCCTGGTGTCTACTGCGGTGCTTTTGAGCAGTTTTACGATGAGCGAGCCGGGAGCCGATACCTGGTTGGAGAATTCCCCCACACGGTAGGTGGTGGTATCGCCGATAATGGTGTATTCAAAGGCCACTGCCAGCACATGGTCGGGGCTTACAGTCTGGTTTAGGGAAATAAAACCCAGGCGTGGGTTAAAAGTATATTCGTTTTCACGCAGGCGACGTGCATTTTCAATGGTTTCGAAATCGGTTCCGGCAGAAAATCCTGCCGGGTGCTGGCTCAGGTAGCTGTTGGTTTGCGAAATGCTGCGCACAGGAGAATTCTGAACCAGCCCGTAAATGTCGTTGGAAAAATTGGAAGGTGCTTTCACCGGGCTGCCTCCCACGGCCTGATTGTGGGGGTCGGCCTCTCCCAGGTCGGCAAAGGCCACGATGTTGCGGTTATCCTCAGTGGCAGCGCCTATATTGGTAATCCACACCTCAAGCTTGTTGATGATAATATTTGAGCTGATGACGGGGAGGGTGGCAAGAGCATCGTCGTAGTTGTCTCTGAAATACTGTGCCAGGAAGTAGTGCCGGTTCTCCTCGTAGTCGTCAGCTTTGAATTCATACTCTGTGGTTTGAGCTCCTCCCTGCACCTCAATGGATTTGGATTCGGTACGCTGCTGTGAAAACACGCTGGTTACCGTGGTGTTGCCGAAACGTAGCTGGGTTTTAAAACCAAACAGCCCCTGGTTACCGGAAATCAGAGTTCCGGGCAGGGGCAGGGTAACATCACCGGCCTCAATAAGCTGTAAAATTTCGTCCTCATGCCCCCGGTACTCCAGTTTCATCTTGTTTTCAAAGTCGAAACTCGCTTCGGTATTATAATTACTCTGTATTTCAATTTTTTCTCCAATCTGTGCCTGTACTGCCAGCTGAATTTTCTGCTGGAAATCGAAATTGGTGGTTTGCCTTCTCCTTTCGTCAAGGGCAGGGTCTTCTCTTCTGTTGGAGAGCACTCCGAAAATCAATTCGGCAGATCCCGTGGGTCTTATGTCGATGGTGCTGCCGCCGAAGATTCGGTCAAATACTTCTCCTCCCACGTAAATCTGTGGGATGATGCCATCCTGTCTTTCAAAAGCCTGGGGTTTTGCCTTCTGATCCCAGTATTGGCGCAGGGAGCGGTCCATATCATAACTCATGTATTCCTCGAAGCTCATGTATGTTGGCCTGCCCACCACGCGGTCGCCCACTCTTGTTACTTTGTAGTAGCGCCGGGTATCGGGGTCGTAATGGATTTCGGTTGTAACATTATCCGGGTTGCTTAACCGGAACGTAGAGGGTTGTTGTTGCTGAAAGATATAGTCGGCAGGGGTTGCAGGTGAGGTAGTGGGCACAGGTTGTACTTCCTGCAGAAGGGTGTCGGACAACATGGAAGAATATGCCAGTGCATTCGTTGTTCCGGGCTCAGCAGAAGCAATGGCATCCATTCCCGGTAAGGTGATGGCAAAAAGCAGAAGCAGCGAGCCCTTATATAGTTTTAACGATTGTAAGACGTTGAGCACCAATAGAGTTTTTTTAGACAATTAGCAAAATTGTTACGAATACTTCAGGGCTTCTTTAATCAGTTGTTCAACACTCATATCGGCGTTGTTATTTTTCTTAAGAATTTGACTGATTGTTTTTTGTGCTGCCGCTTTGTTGTAACCAAGCATAACTAAAGCAGATAACGCTTCCTCCCTTAATGTATTGTTTGATGTAATCAAATTTTCTTCCGTTAAAACTCCCTCTTTTTCAAGTTTGTCCTTTAAATCCACCACAATGCGCTGGGCAGACTTTCCGCCTATTCCCTTCACGGCCTGTAGCAGGCCCACGTTGTTACTCACAATAGCATTGTGTACCTCTTCCACAGTGAGGGAGGAAAGTATCATCCTGGCTGTATTGGGCCCCACACCGCTAACGGAAATGAGGTGCCTGAACAGGGTCTTTTCTTCATTTTTTGCGAAGCCAAACAGGGTATGTGCATCCTCTCTGATAATAAGGTTTGTGTGAAGTTTTACCTTTCCTGAATCCGGAAGTTTGGAATAGGTATTCAGAGAGATATGTACCAGGTATCCGATACCGTTGCAGTTGAGCACCACATAGGCCGGATTTTTTTCAGCCAGGTCGCCTTCAATAAAATCTATCATAAGCCGGGGAAATTTAGTAACCGGCAAATTTAATAAATAAATCCAAGGTGCAGGTAGCTATTATTGTGGCGATTCGGTACGTACTTTTCTTATAGCCGCTTCGAGGGATTCCTGCAAAATGCTCTGGGGTGGCGGGGCAATAAAATTGCTATCCTGCATATGCTGAGTTATCTCGCGCGTATGACGGATGTCCTCCATAGTTTGATCGTAGGCTTCCTGCCAGGTAATGGTTTTACGGGCTACTCCGTCTTTTATGGCCTGCATGGCCACATCGGCTGCTTCATGGGGGAATACCTCCGTTTCGTTCATGTTGGCGATAATGTTTTCCGCATGGATGCCCCTTTTTTCGGAATAAGCCGCGATGGATTTTGCCGCTGCAATGGCCATTTCGTCGGTAATTTTGCGGGCTTTTACCAGTAGTGCACCTTTAAGGATTCCGGGGAATCCCACCGAATTGTTTACCTGGTTAGGGAAGTCGCCTCTTCCGGTAGCCACAATCCAGGCACCGGCTTCTTTGGCCGCGAAGGGGTAAATCTCGGGAACCGGATTGGCGCATGCAAAAACAATAGGTTTTTCAGCCATTACCCCTATCCATCCTTTTTTAACTATTTCGGGCCCGGGCTGAGAAAGGGAGAGCAGTACATCGGCACCTTTAATGGCCTCCTCCATCGTGTCTGTTTGATTGGGGTTGGTTGATTCGCAAAGCTCCCATTTGCGATAAAAGCGCGGGTCGGAGGCAATATCTTTGCGCCCTTTATGCAAAGCTCCTTTGGAGTCGAACATGATGGCTTTTGCCGGATCGGCACCTGCCAGGTGTACGATACGTGCAATGCTGGTGTTGGATGCGCCGGCACCCAGGTAAACGATTCTTACGTCTTCTATTTTTTTGTTTACCAACTTGAGCGCGTTGATTAGCCCGGCAAGGGTTACGCAAGCTGTACCCTGGGCATCATCGTGCCACACGGGGATGTCGCATTCCTCACGCAAAACATCCAATACACGATAGCAATTGGGCTGCGAAATATCTTCAAGATTAATGGCACCAAAACTGGGTTGCACCATTTTTACAAAATCGATGATTTTCTGTGCTTCGTGTTCTCCTTTTTCATTACGGCTGTCAATGCATAATGCCACGGCATCGATTCCTGCCAGGTATTTCATGAGCAGGGCTTTGCCTTCCATTACGCCCAGGCCACCGGGAGGTGTGCAGTTGCCGTCGCCCAGCACGCGTGTGGAATCGCTTACTACAGCAACCAGGTTGCCCCTGTTGGAAAGCTCGTAGGAGGCATCGTTGTTGTCGCGGATGCTGGTGCTAATGCGAGATACCCCCGGGGTGTACCAGGTGTTGAACCAGTTGAATCCGTAAATAGGGGCCTTGGGCAGGGTTTGCATTTTCCCCTTGTAAAAGTTGTGCATTTTGAGAGAAAAAAACTTGTAGAAAAGGGTTTTTGCACAAGCTTTCTGGTTGGGGGTCAAATCTTCGGGAAAGCACTCCTCGAAGTTGTCAAGGGATAAATTTAAGCGCTTCATGGGGGAAAGTTTTGGGTTTGTGAGATAAAGATACAATAAAACAAATCGGAAAACCGGCAATTACATTAAAATAATTTACCTGTTTTCCGATTGTTATTTGTTCAATTCTCTGAGAAGAACTGCTTAAGGCGATACAACCGCAGTTGTAGTGGAATGAGCGCTTATGTGAAAATGTTTTAGTTGCTCTGGATAATCTGGAAAAGATCGTCGAGTTTGGGTGTGAGAATAATTTCGGTGCGGCGGTTTTTCCTTCTTGCCTCGGTGGTTTTGGCCGGGTCGATGGGCATAAACTCGCCTCTTCCTGCCGCTGTGAGGCGCTGTGGCTCAATCTGGCTGTTTTGCAGCAGAATTCTCACAATTGCTGTGGCGCGCAATACACTCAAATCCCAGTTGTCGCGGATGGCACTTCCCGGTCGCAGGGGCACATCGTCGGTATGGCCTTCGATAAGCACGTTAATTTCCGGGTTTCTTTCCAGCACCTTTGCCAGTTCCCGTAGCGCACTTACACCCCTTTGGTCTACGGTGGTGCTTCCGCTGGCAAACAACAGGCTTTCTTCCAGAGAAACGTAAACCTTTCCGTTTTTGATTTCCACAGTCAGTCCCTGTCCTTCAAAGCCCAGCAGCGCGTTGGAGACTGTTCTTCTGAGAGCCTGCACGGTAGAGTCCTGGCGGGCAAGGATGGATTCCAACTCATTTACACGGGCTTCTTTAACCTGAAGTTCCTGTGCCGACAGTTGGAGTCGCTGGTTGAGTTCGTTAAGGTTTTTTTCTTTCTCCTCCATCTGGGCAGTGGCCCTCCTGAGCTCGTCTTCCCTTTTGTGTAAATCTTCCTGGGTTTCCTGCAATCGTGCAAGAATCTGGTTGGTTTCCAGTTCTTTGCCTTCCAGCAGTTTTTCATTCTGATCCAGCAGAATTTCATAGGTTCTAAGCAGCCGGTCGTAGTTTGATTCGAGCCTGCGCTTTATCATACCGGTTTCTGTGGTGTCCTTGCGCAACACTTCCACCTGTTCCTTGAGGTCGTCGCGCATTCTTTTCAGTTCGTTATTCTGCGTAAGCATTTCTTCATTTTCTCTTCTGAGCTCCATGTTCTGGTCTTCACAGCTTTGTCTGCGTTCCAGCAGGTCTTCGTATTTTCGGGCAGGAACGCAACTGCTTACCCAAAGCATTGCCAGGATGCCCACAAGGGCGACGATTGTTTTTGATGACTTCATTGGCCTGTGATTCGTTTGGTTACTAACTTGCTAAAATTGTAAAGTGCATACATTAACCAGCACCTAATACGTTCGTTTATAAGTCGGGCCGGTTGTATTTGCCGGATAAACGCAATGCAAAAATAATTATTTCCCGTGGCGATTACTATAATCTGTAAATATACTATCCTTTTGTGATTAGGGGATTAATTTTTCATTTCCAGCACCACGGGACAGTGGTCCGAATGTACTACATCCGACAGAATCCGGGCAGATTGTATCCTCTGCGCCAGGGGGTCAGCAACCATATTATAGTCGATGCGCCACCCTTTATTGTTGGCCCTTGCATTGGCCCTAAAGCTCCACCAGGTGTATTGATGGGGGGCATGATTCATGTATCGGAATGTGTCGGTAAAGCCGGAATTGATAAATCGGGTAAGCCACTCTCTTTCTTCAGGCAAAAACCCTGAAGACTTTGCATTGCGCACCGGGTCGTGTATGTCAATGGGTTGATGGCATATGTTATAGTCTCCGCAAATGATTAGGTGCGGAATCTCTTTCTTCAATTCAAGGGTATAGTCCAGAAAATCATCAAGAAACTGCATTTTAAAGTCCTGTCGTCCATCACCCGAAGAACCGCTGGGAATATAAAGACTCATCAAGGAAATATCGCCAAAGTCTGCTCTCAACACTCTGCCTTCATTGTCGTAAACGGCATTGCCCATTCCGTATTCAATCCTGTCAGGCTCCATTTTACTGAGAATTGCGACGCCACTGTACCCCTTTTTTTGTGCCGAGTGCCAGTAGGAGGTATATCCCAGTTCCAGAAAGTGAAACAAGGGAATCTGATCGGGTTGTGCTTTGGTTTCCTGCAAACATACCACATCGGCATCCTCTTCTGCCAGCCATTCCAGAAATCCCTTGCTGATGGCCGAACGGATACCGTTAACATTGTAAGTAATAATCTTCATTGCGAAGTTTTTCGTGAAAGTAATG
>SLOR01000322.1 GCA_007132395.1 Bacteroidales bacterium | reverse complement strand
CTTCCCACCCCACCCCACAGCAATAAAGTTCAGGTATATTTTCTTGGCGAACAGCCCGATAACAATGAATATGTAAGAACCCATATGTTTGAGGTACACTCCTATAACGGGGCTACGTATGCTTCCATGGTGAGAGCCCTCCAGGATAGGGCAGAAAAGAAAAATGTTGATGCTCTTATTGTATTAACTCCTGAGAGCTTTTATGACCCCAGTGTAAAAATACTGACTGGAGTAGGCATAAAATTTAAAGCCAACGTAGATTACCTGGAAAAATACAGGCTGGTAGATCAACTTTACCTGTATAATGAAGAAAAGGATGATTTCGTGCAAATTGCTAATTTGTACCCCGATTTTAACCACCAGATTTTCCAGTATGAGGCTGTGGATGACTTTAAAGAGGCCGGCTATTATTACAAAAATTATATAAGAAAATATTCTGTACCCTTTCTCCTTGAAGACAGGAGCTCCCTTTGGAGCTATAGTCATAATGTCACTACGGGCTTTCTCAACAGAAGAACTTACCGCAACCGCGACTCTCAAACCACCATAACTGTCAGCCCTGATTTTGAAGAAAGGCAGTTAACACATCTGGAAGTAACCTACCGGATGCCCGGAAAACCCCTTGAGAGGAAATTCATTGCCATTTCATACGGGGAGGAGGGGCGCATTGTGGAGAAAATCATTAAAGACCAGCAAAAAAAACCCATCCTGAAAGAGGTTTTCATTTATGATGAGAGGGGGAAATATCTGCAAAGCACATATTACAGGCTTGAAAACGAAAAGGAAATCCCCTTTCTGAGAACCAATTACTTCTATTACGAAAACGAAGATATCTATACTTACTTCTGAGTTCAGTACAACAACCAAAGCATTAACCAGAAAGCACAGCGTACAATTAATACACTTTACTGCTAATGTGTATCCAGTCCGTGGCGCATATAAATAAGATGCTCGAGGGTTTTGAGAATTTCCTCCATATACTCATTTACAGCTCTTACGCTTCCGGGCAGTGTGTACACCAGTGTGTCGGACATTAATCCGGCCACTCCTCTGCTAAGCAATGCATTGGGCTTACTGGCTCCATATTTTACGCGAATCATCTCCATGATACCAGGTATTTCCTTGTCCAGCATGGGTTTTACCGTTTCTACGGTAATGTCCCGGGGTCCAATACCGGTGCCACCTGTTGTTATCAACACGTCAATCTCTTCGTAGGAAGCTTTTTCCAGCACTACCGATAAGCTACCTGCGTCATCGGGTATAATCTGGGTTTCAACTTCAATATTGCGTGCTCTTTGGTCAAAATGCTGATGGAGCAACTCTACGATGCGCGGGCCGCTGCGATCAGCATACTGCCCCCTGCTGGCACGGTCGCTGAGGGTAACCACCTGAAAACGCAATACCCGCGGAATATACTCCAGCACATCGCCAGGCTTTAGCGAACCCTGCTTGATAACGCGGGCAAAAATCCCCTCCTTGGGCATTACGCAATTGCCTACTTCCTTAAAAATGGCACATGAGGAGCCATGACACTCCTTGCCTATCTGTGTGATTTCCAACTCTACGTTTTCACCCACGAAACGATCCAGTGGGGAAGTTTTTACCAGTTCCACACCCTGGGTGGTGATGTTTTCGGCAAATTCGCCAAAAGCGATTGTGCGGCCTGCCTGTTGAGAAAAGCGGTCAAAGCTCTCCTTCCCAAGGAGGCTTACCTGCCGGTGCCAGGGCCCGCTGTGGGCATCGTCCATTACTCCATTATGGTTAAGGGTTATCTCTTCCACAGGCTTCTTTACTGTGCCTTTTTCTTCAGAAACATTTACAGACAGGATTTTTATTTGTTGGGTCATATGAGGATGATTGATATTTATTCTTAATTATCTCTTATAAAATCGCCCTAAAGCTAATTCATTTTTTTATTCCTTGGTTTTCTCAAGCAAGGATATATGTTCAATTACCATTTGTTTGTCAGCTGCTTTGCACATATCGTAAACAGTAAGCAGGGCTACGCTTACTCCGGTAAGAGCTTCCATCTCGATACCGGTTTGCCCTATGCACTTGAGTGTGGCTGTTACCACCACCCCGTTATCTTCCAGTACAGCTTTTACGTCGGCTTTGGTAATCTGTAGTGGATGGCACAGGGGAATCAGGTCGGATGTTTTTTTTGCGGCCTGAATTCCGGCTATTTCCGCAACGGTGAGCACATCTCCCTTTTTCATTTCGTTTTCACGAATCAGTTTCACGGTATGGGGCTGCAGGCGTATAAAACCTCTTGCTATGGCTGTTCGGGTTTGCATGGGCTTAGGACTTACATCCACCATGTTGGCTTTACCCTTTTCATCGATATGTGAAAATTTTTTCATCTCTATCCTCCTATATTGTGAAAGCAATTGCTCAGATTAACCGTTCCTTTTTCGGGCTTGGCAAAGAGAGCACCTTCAATGGCTTTTTTGATACCCAGTTTGCGGATATCATACTCCAGATCAGAAAACAGGCAAGGCTTCATTTTCCCTGTTGGGGTAATGCGCAGGCGGTTGCAGTTGGTGCAATCGCCCCCGGTGCCACCGTCAACAATACCGAAATGCCCGGTTGTAAGGTCCATCTGACTGATAAAGCGTGCCTGCAATCCATTGGTAATACAATACTCTCTTACGGCCATGGCATCTGGCTCATCAGCCGATTTCTGAATGACGCAGTTAATTTTTATGGGGCTGAGCCCTGCCTGCCTTGCTGCCTCAATACCGTCAAAGACCTTTTGTATATCTCCTCCCCTGGTAATTTCGTAGAATTTTTGTGGATTAATGGTATCCAGGCTGACATTTACCCTGTGTAGCCCGGCATCGGCAAGAGGTTGGGCAAACTTTTCCAGCAGCACACCATTGGTAGTGATGGCGATATCTTTTACCCCCTCCACCGCGGCAATCATTCTTACAAGTTCCACAATGTCTTTTCGCACCAGGGGTTCGCCACCTGTAAGACGAATTTTGTCTATTCCAAGAGGAACAGCTACCGCCACCACCTGCTGAATTTCTTCATAGGAAAGAATTTCCTTATGCTCCACCATGCATACCCCATCTTCGGGCATACAATAACGGCAGCGCAGGTTACAGCGATCGGTAACAGAGATGCGCAGGTAATTGATTTTACGATTATAAAGGTCTAACATGTACAATTTCTCCTTTGGAAATTTCAAAAGTATCTACAGCTACCGGCATGAGGGCCTTTGACAGGCACATGGCGTGTATATGGGCCGAGCCATGGTAATGTACCGGCACCACCTCGCCTTCGTCATTGATATCCACCGCTACCCATTCCAGGCGATCTGCTTTTTTGCGCTTATAGTCAACGCCCATGGGCAGTTTTATTTCTCTTGCCACATAGTCATGTCCCATGAGTTTGTAAAGCAGGGGTTTTACAAAAATTTCAAAGTTAATAAAAGAAGAGACAGGATTGCCGGGCAATCCAAAAATGTACGATTTGTCTGTTACGCCAAACACAGTAGGCCTTCCGGGCTTCACAGCTACTTTCTGAAAGCGGATATCTACCTTGTTTTTTTTCATTACCAGGGGTACAAAGTCGAAATCGCCCATGCTTACGCCTCCGGTAAGCAAAACCACATCATTTTCTGCCAGTGCTTTGGTGATTGCCTTTTCGGTGTCTGCTTCCGTATCAGGCACAATACCCATATAATTGGGGATACAGTTTACATTGCGCACCTGTGCCATCAGTTGCCAGGCATTGGAGTTGCGAATCATTCCCGGGCCGGGTTTTTCGTGGGGCTCCACCAGCTCATCGCCGGTGGATAAGATGGCCACCCTGGGCCGGCGGGCCACCAATGGTTCTGTGCAACCCACGGCAGAGAATATGGCAATGTGAGAAGCCAGGATAGGCTGGCCCTTTCGCCACATAACATCGTCCACTTTAACATCTTCGGCTTTATAGGCAATATTGGGGGTGGTTTTGCTTCCGGTAAAACGGATTACTTCATCACCCACCATTTCTGTTTGTTCTACCATCAACACAGTATCAGCTCCTTCAGGCACCATAGCCCCGGTCATGATGCGGGTACACTGTCCGCTTGCCACTGTTTTCTGCGGTACTTGTCCGGCGGCCACCGTTTCTATTACCTGCAGGTTCTTATGCAGGTCTTCACGCTTGCAGGCAAAGCCGTCCATGGCAGCTTTATCAAAAGGGGGCATATCCACATCAGAAATTACATCTTCGGCAAGCACCCGGTTAAGGGAGTCCATAAAATCGACACGCTCATCACCCAGGTAACGGGCAGTGGCAAGAATTGTATCAAGGGCTTTTTCGTAAGTAAACATATCAGGATTATTGTTGCATTTAATTGGAGAATGGGATTAGCAATTTGCTTTCAGGAGGTTTTACTGTTTTCATAAAACACTAAAGGTCAAACACTTCATATTCATTATCCAGTGTATTTATCATAAGAAACTTATTGCGCAGCAAGGTGCCTTTTTCGGTAAAAATCTTAACCACTTCG
>SLOR01000333.1 GCA_007132395.1 Bacteroidales bacterium | reverse complement strand
TCGCTTTTGGTGTTGCGAATAAAATCCCATATCTCATCAGGATCGATAAATGGGACCATTCTTTTATCCTTAATCTTATAATTTTCAGGGTGGTATATCATCTTAAATTTTATTTCGGTAATTAGAGTACAAAAATACGGAAATTTAAAATTCTTTGCGTTTGTATAGGAAGGTTTTTTTAAGCAAAAGTTGAAGTTATAGGGGCTATTAATAACCCGCCAACATTTTTTCAGGGTTGAAAAAAGGAAGTATAAGCCAGTTAGTCTATTTGCAGCGTCAAACCATCATAGGCCAGAAATATATTTTCGGGCAATGATGTCTGAATCTTGTCATGCAGGCCGATAAAATGGCTAAGATGTGTAATATAGGCTCTTTTGGGTTTTACCTCGTTAATTACTTCAATAGCTTCCTCCAGCGAGAAGTGGGAAATATGCTTTGATTTTCGCAAGGCATTAATTACAAGAATATCTGAATTGAGCAACTTTTGTTTTTCTTCCTGCGAAATGTAACTGGCATCAGTTATGTAAGAAAAATTTCCGATGCGAAAGCCAAATACTTTGAGCTTGTGGTGTAGCACTTCAATGGGAGTAAAGTTTATATCCTTTACAGTGAAGGCAGTATTGTCAATTTCATGAAACTCAAGCTGGGGTGCTCCGAAAAATCTCTTTTCCGTAAAAATGTAGGGGAACTCCCTTCTGATGGAGCCTATAACTTCCTCACTGGCATATACGTCAACAGTTTTGTTGAGCACATAGTTAAAGGCTCTTACATCGTCGAGTCCGGCAATATGATCCCTGTGGCCATGGGTAAAAATAATGGCAGAAATATCTTCCACGTTTTCCCGTATCATCTGGTAGCGGAAATCGGGCCCGCAATCAATGATAAAGTTGTGCCCGTGGATTTGCACCATAACAGAAGTGCGCAGGCGGTGATCTCTTTTGTCGGTGCTGCGACATACTTCGCAGTCGCAAGCTACCACGGGCACCCCGGTGGATGTACCGGTTCCCAGAAATACTACCTTTATGGTGTCATCTTGGTTCATATACCCGTGATCAAAGCGATTAATATATTAACTCCTCCACGTCTTCTCTGGCGTCACGGAGCTCTTGCATATCGATACTTCCATCTCCAAATGCTTCCTGGCCTAAAATTTTCTTGTAGAAGTACAGTGTAACCCTTTCGTTGTTTGCAGGTGCATTATCAAACAAAAGTGTGGAATCCACATTTCGTATTCCCTTATCATCCTCGCTGATAACGGTCATGGATTTCAATAAATTGCTGCCATGCATGATGTTGGAAGCATATACACCCGGTGGCGGAATCAGCTTTTCCTCCTCCTCGATTATCAGCCGGTGGTATTTTCCGGGCAAGTTGGCATACTCCCCGGGCGTAGGGGTTAGAGGACCAGTAATGATATACTGGTGATCAAGGTAAGCATTGGCCCGCATGATGTTTCCTTCTGCGAGGGCTTTTCGTATTTTGGTAGAGCTTACGGTTTCGTTTTCAATATCCTTAAGGGGAATATCTTCCACTTTAAATCCCATTTCTTCTCCCAGTTGATAGAGGTAGGAAAAATCGCCCGCACGGTTGTGCCCGAAGTGGTGGTTTTGCCCCACCACAATCACCCGGGCGTTGAGTTGGCGCAGCAATATTTCGGTAATAAAGTCATGGGAGGAGGTTTTGGAAAACTCCACAGAAAAAGGCAAAATCACCAGGTTGTCAAGCCCGGTTTTGGCAAGCAGTTGAATTTTTTCTTCCTGCGAGTTAATCAGCCTGAGGTCTTTTTGCTCGGGGTAAAGCACCTTGCGCGGGTGGGGATGAAAGGTAACCAGGGTGGATTCGCCCTGAATTTCACGGGCCAGCTGCTGAAGCCTCTCAATAATCATTTTGTGCCCAATATGAACGCCATCAAAGGAACCCGTGGTGATTACCGTATTTTTTATGTTTCCTTTTGCTTCCTGTGTGTTGCGAAAAACCTTCATTGAATAATAATTAGTTAAACTATTTTCTATTCCTGTAAATATTGACTGTCGGTATCTTCTTTTACGAAAAAGGCCAGTTTTTCAAGTGATGTAATAATATCGTATTCTTCCAGATGAATCCCCTCAGGTACGGTAAGGGGCACGGAAGTGTAATTGAGAATTCCTTTAATACCAGCCTCTATGAGTTTTTTGGCAACTTCATGGGTGGCTTCCGGGGCTACGGTAAGGATGGCCATCCTGATCTTTTCTGCAGGTACCACTTCTTTTATCTGGTTGATATGATGGCAGGGAATTCCGGCAATGATACGGTTAGTTTTTTGGGTATCGTTGTCAAATGCTGCTACGATTGATAAGCGGTCTCTTTTACCGGCAAAATAACTGGTAATGGCCCTGCCCAGGTTACCCATCCCTATAATAGCTACGTTCTGGGGGTGCTTGCTGTCAATAATCTCGCCAATCAATCCAATCAAATCCTTTATGATATACCCCTTACTCTGGCTGCCCGAGTATCCTATAAGCATCAAATCGCGCCTGACCTGCACAGGGGTAAGATTCATTACCCTTGCCAGCTCATGCGAGTAAATGTTAGTTTTGCCTTCATTAAGGTTGTTGAACAGGATTCTTCTGTACTGGCTCAAACGCTCAATGGTTTTGCCGGGTAATTCCTTCAGATTTTTTGAATTCATCGTTATGTGAAAAATGGGTTTAGTTTATTTATTTTGCCGGAAAGCGGATGGTAAAGGTACTTCCCTTTCCCGGCTTACTATCAACAAGAATATTTGCGCCATAGAGATCGGCAATTTTTTTAACAATGGAAAGCCCCAGCCCTGTACCACTGATATGCTTGGTTTTTTCGCTTTTTATCCTTACAAAATCCTCAAAGAGTTTTTCCAAATCTTCTTTTTCCATTCCGATACCTGTATCGCTTACACTCAACACCACCTCTCCGCTTTCTCTTTTCAGAATAACATCGATACGTCCCCCTTGCTTATTGTATTTCACGGCATTGGAGAGCAGGTTGTTCAGAATGATTTCCAGCTCCTGGCTGTCGGCTTTAAGGGGTATTTTATCATTGCAGTTCAGGTGAATGTCAATATCTTTCTGGATGCACAGGGGCTGTACCAGGTCGATGGACTGTCTTGCAATTTCACACAAGTAAAGGGGTTTGATATTGCGTTGTTTTTTGCCTGATTCGATTCTTGTAAAATCAAGCAAATCAAGGATCAGGTTGCGCATATCCTGAATTCTTGACAGGGAGCGCTCAATCATTTCCTTGTAATCGTCGATATTATCGCCGTTTCTTTTGGCTTCCATAAGCTTCAGATACCCTTCAATGGCATTGATGGGCGATTTAAGCTCATGGGATAGTACCGAAAGAAACTGGAATCGTACCTGTTTACCTTCCACCTGCATTTTCTGGGTCATGCGCCTTAAAAAGAGCTGTTTGGCAATATTTTCCAGACAGCTGCGCAATTCCTTTGGTGTAAAAGGTTTGGGTACAAAATCGTAAGCCCCGCTCTTGGTGGCTTTAACAGCCAAATCGAGGGAAGCGTAGGAGGTAATCATAACAACAATTACATCGATAGACTGGCTTTTGATGTACTCAAGAACCTCTATCCCTTGTATTCCGGGCAGTTTATTGTCCAGCAATACAATATCAAACATGTAATTGTCCAGTAGTTCAATGGCTTCTTCCCCGGTCTCGGCTTCCAGCACTTCAAATTCGAAATCTTCATCCATAAAAGGATAACTTACCGAAAAGCTTTCCAGGATTCTTCGGATACCGCTTCTTATACCGGGTTCGTCATCAACTACCAGCAGGTTCAGTTTTCCCATTCTTAAATTTTGAGCAATTTATTGATTTCTTTATGCAGTTGATCCATCCTGATCCCTTTGTCAAGAAACAAATCTGCTTTAATCCACTGGCGGTCGTCTTCCGATTCCACATCAAATAGCAGTCCTGTTTCGGCAGTAACGGCCGAAGCAATAATAATAGGCACATCGGGGTATTTATCCTTAATAATATGGCAAAGGATAAACCCGGTATCCTGGTTTTCCATCATCAGGTCCAGGATAGCCAAATCGGGCTTCATTTTCTGTACAACATTTTCGGCCTCTTTCTGGGTGTCAACGGGAATTACCTCAAACCCCATATCCTGCAATGCAATGCTCAACTGATACAAATAGTCTGCATCATCATCTACCAGCAGGATTTTCTTTTTCTCAATATTCAGCATACCATATTTTTTTATGTTTCCGGTGTTAGTTTTCGCTATCCTTATGGTTATTTCCGGGTAGGGAAACAAAGAAGCTGGTGCCGCAGGGTCCCTTTTCCGGATTATTGTTGGATTCTACTTTAATATTCCCCTTATGCATTTTTACAATCCCGTAAATTATTGGCAGGCCCAGCCCGGTTCCCTTTCCGTCTTCCTTGGTGGTAAAGAAAGGTTCAAACATGCGGTCCTGGTTTTCGGGAGATATGCCTGTACCTGTATCTTTCACGGTAATAATCACACCATCAGGAGAATTGTTGTCGTCC
>SLOR01000183.1 GCA_007132395.1 Bacteroidales bacterium | reverse complement strand
CCCGTAAGCAACGCCCTAAAACCCCTGGCATGGTCAACCTTACTGAATTTTATTCTCTTCGGGCTGGTGCTTACAGGGCTTGCCTGGCTGGTATTTCCCGGCGAGCATTATTTCCCCTACTACATTGGCTTTGTGCTGGTGGCTGCCGCACCTCCAGGGCCCTCGGTTATTCCGTTTGCCGCCATGCTTAAGGGAGATAACAACTTTAGTGTTACCGGGGTGTTCGGCCTGCATTTTATCGCTATGGCCTTTACACCCTTATTCCTGCTTATATTCCTGGGACAATCACTTATCAACCCCATGGCCATTTTCAGTATCATGGTGCAACTGATTGTTATCCCTTTAATCATCAGCCGCTTTCTCCGACATCCACGAGTACTTCCTACTGTGGAGAAATACAGGGAAACCATTATAAAATGGGGCTTTTTTCTGGTCATCACCCCCATCATGGGAATGAGCAGCAGCGTGTTTCTTTCGGAACCGGCCATCGTTTTGCTGATGTCGGCTATCCTAATCCTGGCCATGTACGTCATGGGATTTTTATATCATATCCTCATGGCGCGCATGGGAGCCAAACGCGGAATGATTATCAGCAGTACCCTGATGATGACCACCAAAAGCAGTGCTTTTTCGGCCGTAGCCGCGTTTACATTTTTCCAGGGCGAACCCATGGTGGCACTCCCCTCGGCCGTTGTAAGCGTGTTTGTTACACTTTTCATCATCGTGTATTCGGTATTTTTAAAATGGTGGGAGAAATGAGATTATGATTTTTCTGCTACTTTGCAGGTAGTATTTTTTTTATACATATTGGCTGAATGGGGCTAAAGCCCCCTGTTCTTTTAGGCTTTCAAAACCGTCAGTTTAAACTGACGGCAATGGATAGGAGCTCTACCCGATATCCATTGCCGTTGGCTTATTACGTCAAACACCAATCCAACTGTATCCAAAATGATAACCCTGACGGACATATGGGCAAAATCCTGTACTTTCTGTTATCCTTTACTTCTTAAGGTTACTGTCGGGTTGAGGGTCGCGGCCCGGTAGGAGATCAATCCAACAATAGTCCAGGCCAGCAGGAAAACAAATACTGCCGGTAGCACAAAGATCAGCCAGCTGGTATCTGCCCGGTAGGCAAAATTCTCCAGCCAGCGGTTGATAAAATACCAGGCCAGGGGCAAGGCAATCAGGTTGGCCGCCAGGGCGATGGCTCCGAACTCACCAGAGATCAGCCGGACTATTTCACGCACACTGGCTCCCAGTACTTTGCGAATTCCGATTTCTCGGGTGCGCGTATTGGCGGCGAAGAAGGCCAGTCCTATCATTCCCATGGAGGACAAAAGGATGGCCAGAGCAGCAAACGAACCCACAATATGCAACACCCGCTCATCATCCTGGTAAAGCGAACGGGTTTGCTGATCCATAAAGAAATACTGCATGGGCCATTGTGGCGCCTCTTCTAACCAAAGTTCATTCAGGTAATTGAATACCGTGGAGGAGCTGCCGGGATTATACTTTACCAGGAGGTTGAACCAGTTTTGGGGGTATGATTCGTGGTTGATAAAGAAGGCCATGGGTATTACGGCGTCATGCATGGAGCTGAAGTGAATGTCTTCAACCACCCCGATAACCTGTCGGGGGTTGTTGTCATAAAAACCTCCAAGGGTCATTCCTATTGGATCTTCTACCCCAATGCGTGCGGCGGCAGTCTGGTTGATGATGGTGGTATTTTGCGCGTCTGTGGGCATATCCTGAAGAAAATCCCGTCCCCTTAGCAGGGGTGTTCCCAGGGTTTCAAAAAATTCGGTGTCGCAGGAAATGACTGCCCCATGCAGTCGTTGGCTACCGTCAGCGGTTTCGTACGAAAAGTTTGTATAATTGTTGGGCATCTCGGTGGGTACATTGTGTGTAAGACTCACTTTTTGCACCTCAGGATGCTGTAGCAGCTTTTCGCGAAGCCAGAGGGCACGGGCGGAGGACTGCTGGTCCCAGGGGTTTTTAATGGCCAACAGGTTCTCTGCCTCATAACCGGGGCTCCTGTCGGACAAAAAGCGCATTTGCTGATAGATCATCAGGCTGCCTACAATAAGGGCAATTGAAACGGCAAATTGTAAAAGCAGCAGGATTTGTCGCATGCGCAATTGATAACGTTTATTGCGAATGCCTTTAACACTGGATAAAGGATTTCCCCCTTTGATGGCGGTAATGGCCTTGAAGCGCGACATGATCAATGAAGGATACATCCCGGCCAAAAGGGGGATGACGATCAGGAGTCCGACAACCGCCAATGGAAAATGAATTGAAGAAAATAGGTTTTGCGACAATTGCTTCCCGCTGAGGTTGTTTAAAAAGGGGAGAAAGATCTCCACCAAAAACAGGGCAATGCCCATGGCCAAAACCGAAAACAAAAACGTTTCAAGCAGGAATTGTCTGACCAGCTGTCCGCGGTTGGCACCCAGTACCTTTCGCACCCCCACTTCCATATTTCTTTTTACCGCAGCGGCCGTACTCAGGTTGACAAAGTTAAAACAGGCCAGGAACAGGATGAGCAAAGCTGTGGCAGAAAAGATCAGCACAATGTAAATATCGCTTTTGATGGCATTGTCCCAGTCAACATTACCGGAAAAAAGCCGGATGCTTAATAAAGACTGCAAACGAAAACCAACTCCGTCCTTCCAATGCTCATTGGCGCTCCACACAAGGCTTTCAATTCGTTCGGATACATGGTTCGGGTCAGCATCCTGATTTAGTTTCATGTAATAAAAAATGCCGGAGTTATTCCAGTCAGTCAGGGATGAAGGATTAAGATTTCCCACGCCCTCAATGTTGGCAAGCATCGAAAACCTTAGATGTGACTGTGGAGGTGGGTCTTCAATGATCCCGCTAACCACAAAGGAAAATTCGTTATAAAAAACAACCGTTTGTCCCATGGGGTTTTCCTGTCCAAAATATCTTTCAGCTGCCGAGGCCGTTAAAACAATCGCATGGGGCGCTGACAATGCCGTTGCGGGATCTCCGGCCAGGAACTTGAATGACAGAATGTCCAGGATTGCCGGGTCGGCCCCGACAAATCCCCGTTCTGTGAAAGGCTCATCATTCACAGTAATGGGGCATTCCCTGATGGGAAACAATCTGGCCATGGTTTGTACACCGGCCACTTGTTCATTGATAAAGTCGTACATGACCCCGGGTTGCACGGCAGCCTGCTTCCCTGATCCCGGATAATGTTGCAGCAGCCGGAAAATTTGGGGAGCATCATCATGGTGGCGGTCATAACTCAATTCATCGGCTATATACAAAAAGATAAGCAGGCAGGTGGCTATCCCAACACTTAAACCCGCTAAGTTGATCAATGAATGGATATCTCCTTTCCCAATTTTTCGAAAAAAACTTAAAAGTGCATTTTTGAGCATCTGACTGGGCTGTTTTATTATTTGAATGGCTTAAACTTTAATATCAAGATTTAATCAAACTTTATTCCAGTGGAGTTATTGGGTTGAAAAACAAGAATATATGAAGTTTGGATTTAAGTTGCATGTTCATATACGAACAAAAAACGTCCATCTGCGTGCACTTTTTTCTCTGAAAAAAATTATCTCTGTGGCATCATAAGGGACTTGACCGGGAAAAAAGGAAAAGTAGTTAAAAAAATGACGTAAAATTACGTCATTACAAAAATATAACGTAATTTTACGTCGCATTTAAAGATGATAAACATGGAAATCCAAATATTTGAACCCTCATTGTGCTGCCCTTCCGGGGTATGTGGCCCCGAGCCCGACAAAGAACTGATTGATTTGCAGAACCTGCTTCAGATACTTAACAAGGCGGGAGTAAATGTTCAGCGCTATGCCATCAACCAGGTGCCCATGGAGTTTGCCAAAAACCCTGTGGTAAAAGATTTTATGCGCACAGAGGGGCCGTCAAAGCTTCCGCTTACTTTGCTGGAAGGTAAAATCATCAAACAGGAGGGCTATCCCACTTTGGAAGAACTTACGCAGCACATTCCTGAGCTGAAAAATGTTAAGCCTGAAGGAAAAATCCTTGGAATGTTTAGCTAGTGGAGAAGATGCGTCTGTTTTAAAAGCCTTTAATTATAAGGACGCTGAGCCTGTCGAAGCGTATATCAGCTTGATTTTCAGTAGTCGTTTTACTCAACAACCGGTTGGCACTATAGAGATAGCTTCATCTAAATAAAAACCCATCAAATGGAAAACAAAATCAATGTAACCCTATTCGCCGTTCCCCAGGCCGCCTGCGGCTCCGGGCAAATGAGCTGGCAGGATGTGGCTGCAATGGTGAAAAATCAGCTGGAACGTCATTATGCCGGCAAATTTCACTTTGAGCATATCGAGTTTATGGATGAGAGGTGGTTTGCCGACACCCATGCGCAAGAGCTTCTTGAAAAGGGAGAGGTAAACCTGCCCTTTGTGCTGGTAGACGGCGAAATTGCCAGTGCAGATAAAAAAGTGAATATCTCTAAAATCAAAAAGTTCTTGCAAAACAAAATCTCCTCATGACCCAATATAT
>SLOR01000290.1 GCA_007132395.1 Bacteroidales bacterium | reverse complement strand
TGGCTTGCTGCACCTTGAAAATGATTCCCTGAAACAATTTGAAGACCAAAACTCGCTGGCGGGCTACTATATCGCCGACATATTCCCTTACGAGCGAAAAAAGCTGCTGGTTTACAGTCAACTGCACGGCTTTCTCACTATCAATAACCTGCTGTGCCCCTACGAAGGAAACTTCAATCCTCAGCCTCTGGCAAAACAAGAGGCAGCCCAATATATTGCCCGAAACCAGTATGCCCGTGGCCTGAAGCTTAGCAATGGCAATTTTGCATTCGGTACTATCAACGGAGGGTTAATTATAATGGATAAAAAGGGAGAAGCCGTAAGTATCCTGGATGAAAGCATGGGCCTGCAAAATGAAACTATCAACTTCCTGTATGAAGATTCCAACGGGGTTTTATGGCTGGCCCTCGACAATGGCATTGCTTCGGCAAATAATCAGCTGCAAACCAGCTATTGGAATGGCCTGAGAGGTGTAAAAGGAACCCCCATAAGTATACATTCTTTTGGCAATTACATGTATATTGGCACATGGCAGGGCACCTACCGTATGGATATGACCACGTGTCTGAGCGCACTCCTTGCGGAAGGTGAAGGAGAATTCCCTCCACCCTTTGTTCAGGCAGAAAACATGGAAAATATCGGGTGGGATATTACCCCCCTGAAAAACCTGCAGGGAGAAACAGAAATGCTCCTGCTGGCCACAGCCGACGGATTGCATGCCGCGGATATTGATGGAAACATCAAAGCGGTATCCACCGGACACTACTACACCATTGTTCAATCGGAGCAAGACCCCAATATCCTTGTAGCCGCCGGGGCTAATGGTGTGACGATCTTCAGCTACGACTTTTCAGAAAAAACCTTCAGGATCAAACTTCATAAAGAACGCTTCCAGGGCTATGATATTTATGAGATAACAGAGGACAAAGACATGAGCTTCTGGCTTTCGCACCGTAACCAGGGAATTACCCGGCTTAAACTCGCGACAGAAGACAAAGACAGTGATGCTAGCTCCCCTGCCACCTACCAGGCAAAAATCGTTACCTTCGGTCAGGAACATGGCTTGCATCCCAAAGCCCAAACCCTCTCATTCTCACTACATGGCATGGTGTTTTTTGTCTCCGAATACGGTATTATGTATTATGATCCCTCCGGAAAAAATGCATCATCCGAAATCGTTTTTCACTCCGCCAATTACCTTTTAAATCTGTTAATCCGTAGGTACATTGCCATCCGATACATTCAGGTTGACGACTTCAAAAACATTTGGGTACAAACCTACAACAAGAATACACGCCTGAAAAAGATGATAAAACTCAGGTTCAACCCGGAAACCAAACAATATGCCCTTGACAATTACAGCTATAATTTTTTGTCGGGCACCACGGTAAATGATATTTATTTTGATTACAACATGAATATGGCCTGGTTTGCCACAGATGTGGCAATTTTTAGTCATAATTATTCTCACAACCCTACACGGTCGCCGTTTAACTGTTATTTACGCGAATTGAAAGTCAACAACAAATACGTCAACATTGCGGAAGAGAAGTGGCAGGAAGAGCAGCAGACCGAAGTAACTGCAACTCCCGTTACAAATCATTTTCACTACCGACACAACAATTTTTCCTTTTCCTTTGCCATTGCCAACTTTTTTAATCCATCACAAACTTTATATGCATATTACCTCGAAGGCTTGGAAAACAGATGGTCAGCCTGGAGCAACCAAAGTGAAGTACACTACTCCAACCTGATTCCCGGCAGCTACACTTTTCATGTAAAGGGTCTTGATGCTATGGGCAACCAAAGCAACAGCTACTCCCTGCATTTCAAGATTAATAAGCCCTGGTATAAAACCCTGACGGCATTATTCTTTTACCTGGTGGTACTGATTATGTTAATCCTTCTCAGCTCAAGAATTATTAACAAAAGGCTTATTGAAGCCAAGCAATTGCTGGAAGAAAAAATTGCAGAACGTACGGCTGAAATCAACGAAAAGCAAAAGCTTATAGAGCAGGAAAAGCAAAAGGCAGATCAGCTGCTGCAAAACATATTGCCCGTAAAGATTGCCAACGAGCTCAAATTAAGTGGTTCGGTAAAAGTGCAATATTACGATATGGTAACCATCATGTTCATGGACTTTAAAGATTTTTCCAAAATTTCGCAGTTTATCAACCCAATGACCTTGATATATGAGCTGAACAACAGCTTCTGCAAGTTTGATGAAATATCTCAGCGAAACGGACTTGAGAAAATCAAAACCATTGGCGATGCCTATATGTGTGCCGGGGGCATACCCGACCCCAACCATACCCACCCCTTTGATTCCATATTGGCAGCTTTTGAAATATTAAACTTTGTAAAAATGGCCGAGAAAGATCAATGGCTGTGCGATATACGCATAGGTATACACACCGGCGAGATAATGGCAGGGGTAATCGGAAAAAACAAGTTTGCCTACGACATATGGGGCGAATCGGTAAATACCGCAAGCCGTATGGAAGCGGCAGGCGAACCCGGCAAAATAAATATCTCGGGCGAAACCTACGATATGGTAAAAGATTTCTTCGTGTGCGAATACCGTGGAAAACTGGAAGCCAAGCATCATAATGAGTTTGACATGTATTTCGTAAGAAGAATAAAAAAAGAATACAGCGAAAACGAAAGAGGAACGCTCCCCAATAATTTGTTCTGGAAGGATGTAAACAACTACCTGAGCAAAGTTGCACTCTAATTGTCCATAATAAAACTTTGATTGAATATAAAACAAAGACAATTAAGTTATTAACATTTCAAACTCCAAAACAGGGAAAAAATTAGCAAATTAATCCTGTATTGAATACGACAAAAGATTATTTTTGAAAGCAATTAATTACATAGGTTATAATTAAGATATATGAATTTTCAAGCAGTAAAAGAACTGGTTTACGATAAACTAAAAAAGGAATTAAAGCCCAGTCTTTATTACCACAATTTTCAGCATACCATTGATGTGGGCGAATCTGTTGACAGGCTGTCAGCAATGGAAAACATTCAGGGAGAGGATTTACTGCTACTAAAAACTGCAGCCTTGTTTCACGACACCGGCTTTATGTGGCGTTACGAAAACAATGAGGAACTGGCCTGCGAATATGCGCGCGAGCTGCTTCCCAATTACGATTACAACAACTGGCAAATAGAAAGCATTTGCAGCATGATAATGGCCACTCAAATCCCCCAAACCCCCCGAAACATGATGGAGATGATTTTGTGTGACGCCGACCTCGATTATATTGGTAGGGGCGATTTCTTTATTACTGCTTTGCGCCTGCACAGGGAATGGAGCGAGAACAGCAGCAGGAAAATAACCTTTAAAGACTGGTATCTTAAACAGCAAAGCTTCATCCTGCAACATGATTTCTTTACCGATGCGGCAAAGAAAATCCGCAATGAGAAAAAAGAGCACAACCTGTCGCAGGTAAAAGAGTTACTTAACCTGCTGGATGCCACTGCCGGAGAGGGCATTGCCAGTGTTACCGGTGCTTTTAAATAAACGTAATATTACACATGTTTTATTTAATATTTTTTTGTATTTTGCCCGCGTCTAACATACACCCCTGACAATAAAGCCAATACTAATCATTACCCAAACAAAAACCGGAAATGGAAAATGAGAATAACAATGTGATTTTAGTTGCATACGATTTTACTCCCATTGGAGATATTGCCATTGAAAATGCCATTCAAATGGCAAAAGTTCTCAAATACAAGGTTTGCCTGCTTCACGTGATAAATAAGTCATCCAGGGAAATGCTAAAAAAAGCCAATCAACCCCTGGAGTCGCTGAGCGAAAAGCTCAAAAGCATTGCTGAAAAGCTGCAAAAAGAACATGCCGTTACCGTTGATTATATAGCACGTGAAGGAAGTCTTTTTTCAACCGTAGCAGAGGAAAGCAAAAAACTAGGTGCTAACTTTTTGGTTTTTGGCACCCACGGAAAAAAAGGCATTCAGTTCCTGCTCGGCAGTTTTGCCATTAAACTTATCAAAAGTTGCCCGGTACCTGTTTTTGTAGTGCAAAAGCCTGCACAAAAATCACAATTTAAGGATATCGTTTTCCCACTCGACCTGGAGCCCGGTTCAAAACAAAAGGTAAAATGGGCCATTGCCCTGCACAAGCAGTTTAACTGCAAATTTCATATTTACATTGATTCCTACCCCGACGAGTATGTACAGAACAGGCTGAAAGCCGATTTGAATCAGGTGAAAAAAATCCTTGAAAAACACAATATCCCCTATACAGAAAACCCCTCTCCTCTGAAGAAGAAATTCGCATCCAGCTGCATTGACTTTGCAGACAAAATCAAAGCTGATATGTTAATGATTTCTACCGATCCCGACAAAATCACCTGGAACCTTTTCGGCTCGCCCGATGAACGTATTATCTATAACACGTTGAAGATCCCCGTAATGTGTATCAACGCACAAGACCTAAGGGTAATTATTGGAGGTCTTTAATCACCGAATCTCACAAATCTTTTAATATACAAAAGCCGGGTTCTGCCCGGCTTTTTGCTTTTTGTGTAATTTTACAAAAAAAATCATCTATGGATAAAAAGCAGGTACAGGAAAATATGCATAAGCTCACCACCGAGCTCAACCGTCATAATTACAACTACTATGTACTCGACAAGCCCGAAATAAGCGATATTGAGTTCGACCGTATGCTGAAGGAATTGGAAGAATTGGAAAAACAACACCCTGATTTCGCCAGCCCCGATTCCCCGACTCAACGGGTGGGAGGCGCCATCACCAAAAAATTCGACACGGTTATCCACAAATACCCCATGCTTTCCCTGGGTAACACTTACAGCAAAGCCGAACTGGAAGATTTTGACAAGCGCGTACGCAAAACACTGGGAGAGGATTACGCCTATGTTTGCGAGTTGAAATTTGACGGGGTGGCCATCGGCCTCACCTATACCAAAGGAAGGCTTACAAGAGCCGTTACCAGAGGCGACGGCGTGCAGGGCGATGATGTTACAGCCAATGCCAGAACCATCAGAAGCATTCCACTTAACCTGCATTCAAAAGATATCCCACAGGAATTTGAGGCAAGGGGTGAAATCGTAATGCCTCACAAAAGCTTTATCAGGCTCAATGAGGAAAAACAGCTAAACAACGAACCCCTTTTTGCCAATCCCCGCAATGCAGCATCCGGCAGCCTTAAGCTGCAGGACTCCTCCCTGGTAGCCCGTCGCAACCTGGATTGTTATGTATATGGAATTCTGGGAGAAGATTTACCCTTTGCCTCTCATTTCGAAAACCTTGAAAAAGCACGCCAATGGGGCTTAAAAGTTTCTGACCTCACCCGTAAATGCGACACCATTGAGCAGGTAATGCATTTTGTTGAAGAAGTTGAGAATAAACGACCACAATTGCCCTATGACATTGATGGCATTGTTATTAAAGTTAACAGCTACCATCAGCAGGAACACCTGGGGTTTACCAGCAAATTTCCGCGTTGGGCTATATCTTACAAGTACAAAGCGGAGCAGGGAATTACAAAACTGCTGGATGTACATTACCAGGTAGGGCGCACCGGAGCAGTTACCCCGGTGGCAATACTGCAACCTGTGGCTGTGGCCGGCACTATCGTAAAAAGGGCTTCGCTCTACAATGCCGATAAGATGCACGAGATGGACCTGCACTACAACGATACCGTTTATATTGAAAAGGGAGGAGAAATTATCCCCAAAATTGTAGAGGTGGATACCAGCCTGAGAGAGCAGCATGCGCACAGAATTGAATTTATCAGCCATTGCCCCCAATGCGAAACACCCCTGGAAAGAAATGACGGAGAAGCCGTAAACTACTGCCCCGATTCGGCCCATTGCCCACCCCAGATACAGGGCAAAATTGAACATTTCATCAGCCGCAGAGCCATGAATATTGAAGGGCTCGGGGAAGGCCGCATAGAAGTGCTTATACAAAACAAACTCATAAGCAACATTGCCGATTTGTACGATTTGCAATACGAGCAACTGCTGGGTCTGGAAAAGATAATCACCGATGAGTTTACCGAAAAACAAAAGAAGATAAGTTTCCGGGAAAAAACCGTCAACAACATCCTGGGAGCAATAGAGAGTTCAAAGAAGGTTTCTTTTGAAAGAGTTCTTTTTGCCCTGGGCATTCGCTTCCTGGGTGAAACAGGCGCAAAAAAACTGGCCAGGCATTTTCTATCTCTCCAGGCCATTCAAAGCAGTTCCTATGAAGACCTCATTGCAGTTCCCGAAATTGGCGAAAGAATTGCCGGTAGTGTAATCGCGTATTTTAACGACCCGGAAAACCTGGAAATTGTAAGGCGGCTGAAAGATGCGGGATTGCAGATGGAAACTCAGAAATCTGTAACAGAAAATGCAGCGGGGCTCCCCCTGAGTGGGAAAAGCTTCGTGGTGTCGGGTGTTTTTGAAAAATTTTCCCGCAATCAGGTAAAAGAACTTATTGAGCAAAACGGCGGTAAGAATGTTTCTTCCCTATCTTCTAAAACCGATTACCTGTTGGCCGGCGATAAGATGGGTCCTGAAAAGAAGAAAAAAGCAGAAGAGCTGAATATTCCGGTTATCAGCGAAGAAGATTTTGAAAAGATGATTGGCTGAGATTTTCAGAAGTCAAGAAGTCCGTCTTTCATGCTCAGCTTCCTGTCGGCCATGTTGGCCAATTCGTTATTGTGGGTAACAATCACAAAGGTTTGGTTGAGTTGCTTGCGCAAATCGAAAAACAGCCGGTGCAAATCTTTGGAAGTTTCCGAGTCGAGGTTTCCGCTGGGCTCATCGGCAAGCACCACAGCCGGGTTATTGATAAGAGAGCGTGCTACGGCAACCCTTTGTTGCTCACCGCCCGACAACTCGCCGGGCTTATGCTCCAGGCGATCACTCAGCCCCAGCAAATCCAGAAGCTCCCGGGCATTGCCCTGCACCTCCGCCACACTGCGCCGGCCAATAAAGCCGGGAATACAAACGTTTTCAAGTGCCGTAAATTCCGGCAGAAGGTGATGAAACTGAAATACGAAGCCGATATTTTGATTGCGAAAAGCTGATAACTGCTTATCGGAAAGACCATGAAGCTGCATTCCGTTAATCTCCAGCCCCCCTGTATCGGGCCTGTCGAGTGTACCCATAATGTGCAGAAGGGTAGTTTTACCCGCTCCCGAAGCACCTACAATAGATACAATTTCTCCTTTTGCGATTTCCAGGTCAATACCTTTTAATACCTGTAAAGTACCGTACGATTTACGGATATCATGTGTTTTTATCATACCTTTTCTGTTAAGCCCCCCTGATTTGCTGATAATCCAGGTAATATAAAATTTTCAGGGAAAGACTGTTGTACTGGGGAGAATCCCATAAAAGGCCAAAATTATCAAAATATCCGTTCACTATGCCCGATTTTTCATGAAGAATGGAGTTTTTCCATACCACATTCAGGCTCGAGCCTGGTGCAAACAACCAGGTAAACACCAGGTCAATATTAAAAGAATTAAAATTGAAGTCGCGATTTTGGGTAAAATCATAATCTTCATTACGGTTCACCCTGCCATCTTCTTTGAGAGCATGAAAACTCTCATATTCGCCCTTTGACCAGTATTGCCTGAGGCGAAAGCTGAAGTACATATCGTTCTTTACAATATAATCGGAAGACAACACATTCTCTATGGTGGTAACATCCCTGTTGCCAAAAACTATCACATCCTCTTGTCTGCCTGCATACCCCACATCATTGGTATTAAAATTCAACCTAAGGCTATGCACGAAGGATAACTGATCATTAAACCGGTACCTGGGAGCTATACGATAAGAAAGGTTGGTGTTGTCGAACCGTGCGATGTGATTGTAGTTAAAATGTAAATCCAGGGCAAAGGGTTTACGGTAGTCTGATGAAATTCCTGCCCAGCCCCCCATTCCACGGGGTCTTCTGAATACTCTGCCCATTTGGCGGGGCTCGTAATAATCATAGCGATCGCGTGGATGAAAATACATACCCTGAGAAAGACTTGTATAATTGTGGGTGGTGCCGCTGGAAGTGTATTCTACATACATATTTTCCAGGCCATAATCGTTATAGCGGGCCTGATTTTGCATGCGTACACGGTTGCGGAAATTCCTCAACCTCCATATGGGGTCGTAGATATTGTAATGCAAATCCAGCCGATCCGTAATTTCATTATTTCGGTGGGTAATACCAAAATCATTATCGTTAAACCAGGGATTTATGGCACCCCTGTTGAGGTTAAAACGGAAGCTTCCTCTCACTTTAGCCACAGAGGCATTATATCGGCCCCCAAGATCAACATTATAGCGGTTGTCAGCAGAATCCTGTTTGTTATACAACTGGTTAAAGGCGCCTGACAGGTGCAACTGATAAGAGTTGGAAGGGTCAACCAGGGTAGCGCCCGAACCCGTAACATTTGCATGCCGGTAATCACCGGAGCGCAGCACATTGGTATTGATAATGTAAATGGATGAGTTGTTGGAAAGGGCCTGGTCAAAAACCAGTATGTTGTAGTTGGCAGCCGGGTCGGTTTCTACCCTACGCTGATTTCCATAAGGATCCTCAAAGCGGGCGTAGGTGTTACCCGTAACCGCATTAAAAACACCAATTCCCAGACCATTGGAAGTACGTCCGGTAAGCTTGAAGGCATTTACGAGTTTGGCTTGTGAGGGATTGTCCACCAGCACCTCATCCTCCTCCAGTTCGTTATGCACCCTTGCATATCTTACTGGCCTTCCTCCTACCCTGCGCGAGTAAAACAACCCACCCCGGTTAAACAAATCCATGGATTCCTGAAAAAAGGGTCTTTGTTCGCCGTGTACCGTTTCAAAAGCCGAAAGATTTTTCACCAGATTATCGGAGGGCACCTGACTGAAATCGGGCATCAGCGTCATATCAAGGGTGAAACTTTCATTGATGCCGTATTTCAGATCCATCCCTCCTCCAAAAGAATTGGAAAAATTGCTTACCCCGTCAATGTTGTGGGGATAATGATCGGTGGAAGTTGACAGATACGGAGTAAGAGATAACCTCAGGGGTGCCTGTATATTACATATGCCTGATAATTGCCCCCAGTAAACAAGGTTGTTGGAGGCATCTCTTTCTTCAATGGCCCAGTGATTCATTTCGCGGTGTCTGCGGATATTTCTGTAAAGCTGCATGCCCCATGTCTGACATTCGGTACTTGGAAACCGCAAAGCGGAATAAGGTATGCGTATTTCCACGGTCCAACCCTTATCGTGCACCTTCACGGCACTTTCCCATACGCCGTCGTAAGTTCTGTCCTGCCTGCGGTAATCTTTTTGTACTCCTGAAGCTGTAACCTCAAAGGTATAGGCATCAAGCTGGTTATTATACGTATCCAGCCTTATCCCAAACGCATCGGCATTGAGGCTCGCATTGCGTTGCCCCAGCTGGCGAAGGATGCTGTCGGGAGAAGAATCATATAAAATAGCCCCGATGTAAATGGCCCTGTCATCATACAAAATTCTTACCTCAGTATTTTGTGAGGGGGAAGAGAAATATTGAGGGTCAAACTGGGTAAAATCGGTTATGGGTTCTGCCAGGCCCCAAATTTCAGGTTCAAGCACACCATCAATTGATGGAGCCTTGTGGGTACGCTGTGTTAAAGCGTGCTGCACACTTCTGTTGGGATTGGCATACAGCAGGTTAGTGAAAAGAAATTGAAACAATAATAGCGGAAGAAAGTATTTCTTTATCATGTAGGTTTACTGGCAAATGGTTGTTGGCAATCTTCGAAAAAATTCTGCGGTTAACCCTTAGCAGAACTTCATGATTTACGAATGCTAAAATATACATTTTACCAGGTAACCATATACGTAAAACCCGCTATCAGCCCAACATTAACTTTATTTAGCAAAACGAATTCAATCCATCCGATAAAACCATCGTTTAATGGATCAGATTTAGTAAAAACGTGCGCAAAATTGATTTTTAGTACAAAAAGTTCAGGCCAATATACATACCACTGCCGCCATCTCTTTCATCCAAAGCTCTGCCGTAATTCACGGCAACGATGAAATTCTCATTCATGGCGATATGCACACCTAATCCAACCCCCCAGTGTGGCTTATCATTTTTGGGGCTCAAGCCCTGCACATTATGGTAGTTAATGGGGTATTTGTCAGTAACCTGTGCCACGTCGGCAAAACCACTGGTGGAGATATAAAATTTCTGCCCCATAGTACTGAATCTAAATATTTTATACCTCAACTCAAAGTTGGCGTAAGCGATTCCTTCTCCCTGAATGCGATTACGCTTTACTCCTCTTACGGTTTTCCCACCGCCGAAGCCATCATAGGTTTTGTAGGAGCTGTAAATAAATGGAAGCATGTAAAATGGCATATCCCCAGCCAATTTGCCCTGGTATCCCAGGCGATTAGCCAGCGATAGACGGTTGGGAATAAGGGTAAAATAGTGGCGGTGAATAAAAACGGCCTGCAGGTAATTAAAATCACCATTTCCTAAAACAGAGGGTGCAGCAATAAGCAGAGCCTCTGTCCACATCCCTTTCATAGGGTTGGAAAGATTGTCGCGGGTATCATGTATTATACCGCCTTTTAAATAGGCAGTTGTTCCGCCATCGGCAAGTGCATGGGGAATAATTCCTTTATCCACATATTCCTGGTAAATGCCGGCCACATTTTCCGGGGCCTGGTTTTCTTCTGAGCGGCCCTTGTTGTAGTTTTCCACATCCACCGGGCCGGTTCTCACGTTAAAGTAGCCGAGCCCTCCCAGCCACTTCCAGTCGTCATGCAAAAACCTTCTCTGGAAATCGGCTGTAAAACGCAGCAGCTTACGATCGTGGCGATAATAAAGTGGAGAAAGAAAATCAGGATGATCGGGATCTTCAAAATTCGCATCATAAGGAGCCTCATACCCGTTAAACCCGTAAAAGTCAAGTGCCTGCTCTGTAAGATACATCAAATCGATGGTGGTACGGGTATCGGGCAGAAGGTAGTCCGAATCATAGAATATATTATTAAGTCCGTTTCCCTTGGTGGTTCTCGACCATTCAAGATAGAGAGAATGCAGGTAATGCGGATAGGTGGTACCATCTCCGTAGTAAAAGAAATTGGCCAATGCCCCGTAACGGAAGCCTTCATCCGTATTATATGCTACGGCAGGCAGTGCACCGAATGTCCACCCGGTTTTTACCCCCTCCAGGGCAGTGGTATCGCTGGTAGCAGAAAAACCTTTCTCGGGAAATGCAAGGCCGGCGCATAAAAACAAACAAAATAACAAAGCAGTGTTTCTTTTCATAAGGATAGTTTTAGGGCGATAAAGTTAATGGATTTCACTTATACTGATATTTAATTTTTGTGATCTGTTTTTTATTCCTCATTGACAATTTCCCAAATAAATAATATATTGCATCAAATTACTTTTATGAGCCAACAAACTCAATCTTCTGTTTTATTTAACCTCATAGAGGCATCAGCCGGTAATTACAGACAATACCTGATAAGTTTCTGGGGCCAGCTCATCTTGGGTTACCTATATTCCTTCGGGCATTTCGATTCCAGAATTGCAGGTTTCATACTGGGTTTTATCATGCCCGTACTCTGGATACTGCTTACCTACAGGTATGTATTCCTTAAAGCAAAGCAAAACGTAAGGCTTCCCTTTCCGCGATGGATGCAAACCAATCCCGGCAACACGCTGGTTATTGTTGTTGACACTATTTTTCTTGCTCTCATCTGGACGATGGTACTTACCGGCTTATACGAAGCCATTTGGGTAAAGGTTATTTTTACCATGATTTTCCCCGTCCTTACCCTGTCAATGTTGCGCAACCTGGTTATTTATCCTTTTCCCGGCAAAAACGATAAAGAAGAGAATGAAAAGGATGATGTAACCCGGGAATAGGTTAAAGCCGCCGGCACACTGCAATAACAATTAATTTATAATCATTCCATCCATTTTTAAGCTTACACTATTGTATTTTTTTCCGACTTTTGATTTCTGTAAGTTTTACCTTGACACAAACCCCTTAAAATAACCCGCCATGAATATTGAAAAAATATTTGAAAGATTCTGGACCCCCTATTCCAACCAAAACCCTTCTGCCAAAAGGATTTATGAACTTTTCACCCAACAGGGAGAAACCGTGGTGCACGACCACATTGCCCTGCGCACATTTGACGACCCGAGGGTAAACATCGATGTAATTTCAAGGGTGTTTACCGAAAATGGTTATGAAGCGAAAGGCACCTATGATTTCAAAGCTAAAAAGATTTTTGGCAGGCACTTCGAGCACACAACCAACCCTGATGCCCCAAAGGTATTTATCAGCGAGCTACTCATCGACCAGTTCAGCGACTACCTGAAATCAACCATTTACGAGTACCTCGACAGCCTGGGCGAAGAAGTATACCTCGACCCCGACCTGGTTTACCAGGGAAGCATCTGGGGCAAAATTCCCTTCGAAACCTACAACAAGCTCAGGGAAGAATCAGAATATGCAGCATGGCTGCTGGTATATGGCTATCGCGCCAATCACTTTGCCATAAACGCGAACGAGCTCAAGAACTTTAAAACCCTGCAGGAAGTAAATGCATTTGTAAAAAGCAATGGATATATGCTCAATACCGCAGCCGGCGAAATATACGGAACTCCGGAAGAGTTACTTGAGCAATCGGCTACAAAAGCTGAAATAAAACCTTTCACTTTTTCTGACGGAGTTCATGAAATCCCAGCTTGCTTTTATGAATTCACCCTTCGCTATAAGGATGAAAACGGGAAGTATTACTCGGGTTTTATAGCCGCCAATGCCGATAAAATTTTCGAAAGCACCAATTATTATCAGAAACCCGCGGACATGATGTAAGTGCGGCCCACCCCAAAACGCAATCAAGGAATTTTCCATGAAACCCAACAATGCCATCCCTGTAATTGAGAAACTAAAATCGGAACTGGCGGGAGAAGTTTTTACCGATATGAAAACCCGCCTCCTTTATGCTACCGACGCATCAGTGTATCGTGAAATTCCTTTGGCTGTATGCACCCCACGGGAAGAGAACGACCTTAAGAAGCTGATAGCTTTTGCAGGGGAGCACAACATTCCTCTAATACCCCGCACAGCAGGAACATCACTGGCCGGGCAGGTGGTGGGATATGGTATGGTGGTGGATTTTTCCAGGCATATGACCCGTATTCTGGAGTTCAATGCCGAAGAGAAATGGGTAAAAGTACAACCCGGGGTAATTCTTGACGAGCTTAATGATTTTCTGCGCCCCCACGGGCTTTTCTTCGCCCCGGAAACCTCCACTTCTAACCGTTGCATGATGGGAGGTATGGTAGCCAACAATTCCTGCGGTGCTCACTCACTGGTGTATGGCAGCACCCGCGACCATACCCTGGAAATTAAAGCATTACTGGGCGATGGCAGTGAAGCAGTATTCAGAAAAATCAGTCCTGACGAATTTCGCAAAAAATGTGTGGGAACCAGCCTGGAAAGCAGGCTGTACCAGCAGATTTTTGAAATTCTGGGCAACAAGGAGCTGCAAGCTGAGATACAACACCAGTACCCCGACAGCCGCATAAACCGGCGCAATACCGGCTATGCGCTTGATCTGCTTCTGCAAAACAATATTTTCTCTGATTCATTGCAGGATTTCAACTTTTGCACCCTCTTGGCCGGAAGCGAGGGAAGCCTGGCCATGTTTACCGAAATCAAATTAAACCTCGAACCGCTTCCTCCCATACATAAGGCATTGGTATGTGTGCATGTCAGCTCCATTGAGCAAGCCCTGTACACTAACCTTACGGCACTCGAACACCAGCCTGTGGCAGTAGAGCTTATTGACAAAATCGTGCTGGATTGCACCAAAACAAATATTACCCAGGCCAAAAACCGCTTTTTCATAAAAGATGACCCCGAAGCCATTCTCGTTGTAGAATTTGCCGAACACAGTCAGGCAGAAATCGACAAAAAAACCTCTGCCATGATTACCCACATGCAGCAAAAGCAGCAAGGCTTTCACTACCCTGTAATTACAGGAGAAGACATAAACCGGGTGTGGGCATTGAGAAAGGCTGGACTGGGCGTACTCAGCAATCTGCCAGGCGATGCCAAACCCGTGGCCGTGATTGAAGATACTGCCATTCATGTGGAGCGGCTTCCGGATTTTGTTTTGGAGCTGCAAAAAGAGTTGCAGGAAATGAACCTGCGGTGTGTATATTATGCACATATAGGCACAGGCGAAATTCACCTTCGCCCCATACTGGACCTCAAGAACAAATCGGATGTGGAGCGCTTTCACAAAATAGCGCTGACTACAGCAAAGCTGGTAAAAAAATATAAAGGCTCCCTGAGCGGTGAACATGGCGACGGACGCTTGAGAGGAGAATTTATCCCCCTGATGCTGGGTGAAACCCTTTACCAGGTATTGCGCCAGGTAAAACAAACCTGGGACCCGCATAATATTTTCAACCCCGGAAAGATTGTGGATACCCCATCCATGAAAACTTCTCTGCGGTATTTGCCCGGGGCCAAATACCCAAAACTCAAAACATGGTTCCGCTATCCTGAATCCGATGGTTTTCTGCGGGCCGTGGAGAAATGCAATGGCTCGGGTGACTGCCGCAAGCTGCATACACGCAAAGGCGTTATGTGCCCCTCCTACCATGCTACCAACAACGAACACGACACAACCAGGGCCAGGGCGAATATCCTCAGAGAGTTTATTACCCACTCAGACCGCAAAAATCCATTCAGCCATGAAGAAATCAAGGAGGTCCTGGATTTGTGCCTGTCGTGCAAGGGATGTAAATCCGAGTGCCCTTCCAATGTGGATATGGCCAAATATAAAGCTGAATTTTTGCAGCATTATTACATGGCCAACGGCACTCCACTCAGGGCAAACCTGATAGGGAATTACAGCACACTCAGCTCACTGGGAAGCATTGTTCCTTCGCTGTATAACCTGGCTGCCCGTTCCTCAGTTACATCACCTCTTATTAAAAGGATGACAGGATTTGCCAAAGAAAGGCAACTGCCATTATTACAAAAAACCACATGGAAAAAATGGGCAAAGAGAAACCTTTCGGAGCTAAATAAAGGGAAAGACACTTCCAGGACAGTTGTTATGTTTTGCGATGAGTTTACCAATTACAATGATGCGCAAACCGGCATCAACGCTTGCCTGTTACTGAGTAAACTGGGCTACTTCATTGAAATGCCCGGTGTTGTTGACAGCGGCCGGGCATTTATTTCCAAAGGACTGCTGAAAAAAGCCACACACCTTGTGAACACCAACCTGAACATTCTGCTTGGCTATACCGAAAAAAATATACCCGTTGTTGGCATTGAGCCTTCAGCCATTCTTACCCTGAGGGATGAATACAAGGACCTTTGCGATGAAGAGCTCACCGAAAAGGCCATGATGCTAACTCGTCACGTTTACATGATTGATGAGTTTATATGCCGCGAACTGGACGGTGGAAGGATTTCTTCGGCATCTTTTACCCACGAACCCCGGAAGATATACTTTCATGGGCACTGTCACCAGAAAGCCCTTTCATCAGTAAACCATACCCTGCGTATGCTTAGCCTGCCTGAGGGATGGGAGGTAAAAGAAATTGAATGCGGATGTTGCGGCATGGCCGGCTCCTTTGGCTTTGAAAAGGAGCACTATCAGGTAAGTATGGCCATAGGCGAATTGAGGTTATTTCCGGCAGTGAGGGCTGCAGAAAAGGAAGCATGGATTGCTGCAACGGGCACCAGCTGCCGCCATCAGATAATGGAAGGCACGCAGAGGCAGGCACTGCACCCGGTGGATATCCTTTACACCGCACTGGCCTAGGCTTTATCCTTTGCGATACACCAGGCTTACCAAAGTTTTATCATCACCTCCCATGTTTACAGACAAGGCGTAGGGCCTGCTGCGCGGAATTTTTATCTGGGCAGCTTCTGCTCTTTGGGTAAGCTGTTCCCAGATAGTAACTGCCTGGTGCACCCCGGTAGCACCTGTAGGATGGCCCCACCCTATAAGTCCGCCTGTGGTATTAAAGGGAATTTTGCCTTCATGGGTCGTATTGCCCTGCAAAATAAAATCGGCTCCCTTGCCGGGCTGTGCGAAACCAATAGCTTCCACCGCCATAATGGCTGCAATGGTAAAACAATCATGACATTCAACGGTGGCCAGTTTGTCAAGATCAATCTCTGCCATATCCATGGCCTTTTTCACCGCTTGCTCAGTAGTGGATAAGAATGCTGGTTCCCCGGGAGGAAGTGTTAGATCGTATTCGG